>JANMKT010000098.1:0-11782 GCA_031372185.1 Novosphingobium sp. | reverse complement strand
ATCAGGCTCTCTTGACTATGTTGTATCGCTCGACGGACTGCCGCTGTCGTGCGGGCGCTCCCGTGTAGAATCTGTCCCATAGTGCGTCCTTCCATTGATGGCTGAATATTACACCATCAAATGCCGGGACTAAACACATAGGGGAGGGGCAGCGAGACTTGGTGGCTTTGCCGCCTAGTCGCAGCGGGGTGGGGCGTTGCCACTTGGGTTGACCCGGCGGATAGCCCCCACCCCAACCCCTCCCCTGAAGAGGAGGGGCTTAAGGGTTCACCTCTACAAAATTTGGTTTGAGCCTTCTTCTGTTGGGGAGAGTTTGTAACCTCAGGAAAACACATCTGCGTTGGTCGGGTCCTTGGGATCATCGCCAAAACGATTGGACCCGGACGTGCCATCAAGACACATGAACACAAACACGATGAGCCCGCCGACATAGGGGATGAAACCGAGCAGGACGAACCAGCCCGATTTGTCCTGATCGTGGAATCGGCGCACTTGCACTGCGATTGATGGAACAATCGATCCAACTCCAAACAGGATAAGCAGTCCGATGCCCACATAGAACATCATGCTAGGATCGCCGGGAGTCCCATATTCGTCCACTGCTGGCATGCCCGCGAACATTATCGCCACCAGCAATAGCGCGACGATCGTAGTGAATAGCGCGAACATCCAATATTCCTTGCGCTGCGAACGACCCGAAAAATCGGCGTAGCGGCGATATGGCTTCAGCATCCAGTCGAGCATAGTGTCCCCCCCACTTAAGTTCACCGGAAGTCCGGCCAACAGTGCGAAATCATCATAGAATTGGCATGCTGGCAAACAAAAAGGGGGCCAGTTGCCCAGCCCCCTTCTGATTGTTTTCAAGGCTTGGCGCGTCAGAACTTGAACCGTGCGGCCACGCCATAGGTGCGCGGCTGGTTGGTGTAGCCCGAGACCGACTGGTCCTGCGCCACTGAATCGAAGATATCCGCGACATAGCGGTGATCCAGCAGATTACGTCCCCACACAGTCAGTTCCAGCCCATAATCAAAGGCATAGGTGAGCGATGCGTTAAGGTCGTTGACCTCGCGGCGGAACGGGGCCGCTGCGATGCGGGCAGGCAGATAATTCGGCGAACCATCGAGATTGCGACCGATGTAGTTGAGCAAGCCTGGCTCAACCTGAACCGGGGCTTCATAGTGGAAATCACCGGACAGGATGATGTGATCGCTATTGCCAAGTTTGTGATCCCACTGCGCGCCGAAGGTGGCGCTGAGCTGGGTGATATTGCCGATCGTCTGGCCGGAAACATCGCCAAAGGGTGAATTGAGGTAGCTGTCATACTTTGGCTCAAGGAAGGTCATCGCGACCATCAGCGACAATTCGCGGGTAGGATTAACTCGCCCGTCAAACTCGACGCCAACGGTCGATTGCTTCTCCGCATTGTCGAAAATGAAGCCGCTTCCGGTAAAGGTATTGACCTGGAAATCCTTGATCGTCTGTTTGAAGACAGTGAGGTTGGCTGAGGCAATGCCCCAGTTGCCCTTGATCCCCAATTCAAACACTTCCGAATTCTCAGGCTTGGCAAAGCGCGTTCCGGCTATGAGGTTCGGCGTTGCCAGCCCGGCAGTGCGGATCAGGATCAGGTCTGCAGCCGTTGGCCGGCTATCCCGCGACAGATTCCACGAGCTCGCCTTGAAGCCGGTCGCCCAGCTGCCATAGACGTTGAGGTGATCATTCACTTCATAGGCCAGCCGCGCGACGTAAGACCAGTCGCTATCGCGGGTCTTGCCGCTTTCAACCGCATTGGGAATGTTGAGCAGCGGTGGCAGGAACTGGAATGGCTTCAGACCGGCAAAGGCCGGCGGCAAGGTCACAGCCGAGAACAGATCGGTGCTGACCGAGTTGGACGATACGTCCTTCGAATCATGCGTATAGTTCGCACCCAGCGTCAGCGTGAGCTGTTCGGTGGCTTTGAAATCCAAATTACCGAACAGCGAATAGGCTTCATTGTCCTGCTTGAACTTGTTGAAGAAGCCCTGGCCCGCAGTCCAGAATGTGCCCGGCGGACGGCCGAGCAGGGCCTCGACAGTGGCGGCATTCAAGGTGTTGGCAGTCCGGCCACGGATCAGCAGATCGACATAATTACGGAAATCCGCACCATAAACGATCTGATCCGCCGAATCGGCCTTTTCCTTGAAGTAATAGGCCCCAACCAACAGGTTGACCGGCCCTTCAAGGTCAGTGGCAACCCGGAATTCCTCGGTGAAGGTCTTGAGCCGGGCAGCGCCGATGTTGGCACCGGTCGCCAGCCGCGCGCTGCTGAAATCGACGTCCTGATCCGCTTCCATCTTGGTATCGCGATAGGCGGTGATCGAGGTCAGCGTAAGCGGCCCGAATTCGTAATCGATCTGGCCAGAGAAACCGAAGTTGCGGACCTTACTGGTCGGCACGACGTCGCTGTAAACCACATCCGCAAAGGGTGTTGCGGGATTGTTGAGCTGGCCGCCCACCACCAGGACCGCGCCTGACGCTGCCGAGCGGCGCAGGTTGAACACGGCGCAGCATTTTTCATCAAGCTGATCGTAATCGGCGATCAACCGGATCTTGAGCTGGTCACTCGGTTCAAACAGCATCTGACCGCGCGTGAACCAACGGTTGCGGTTGTTCAGATCATCGCCGTTGAAAGCGTTGGTGACATAGCCATCGCGCTTGTTGATCCCGGCCGAGAAGCTGGCGGCAATCGTCTCGCTAAGCGGGCCGGTAATGAAAGCCTTGCCGACAATCGCGTTATAATTGCCGTAAGAGGCCTCGACACTGCCGCCCAGATCGAACTGAGGCTTCTTGCTGACGATCGAGATCACACCAGCCGAGGCATTCTTGCCAAACAGAGTGGACTGCGGCCCGCGCAGCACTTCAACCCGCTGGATATCGGGCAAATCACTGATCTGCGCGATCGAGCGGCTGCGATAAACGCCGTCGACAAATACGGCGACCGACGGCTCAAGACCAATGTTGTTGCCGCTCGTGCCAAACCCGCGGATCGAATAGGTGGTGGCGAACTGGCTCTGGCTCTGGCTGACGCGGAGCGAGGGGACGACCGACACAAGATCGGTGATGTCGCGGATCTGGGCGCGTTCGATTGTCTCGGCAGTGGTCACGCTGACCGCTACTGGCGTCGATTGCAGGGTCTGCTCGCGCTTGGTCGCGGTAATGATGATCTCATTGCCCATTGCCGAATCATCGGTCTGAACCGCGCTATCGGTCGCCGGCTGTGCTTCTTCGGCTGTATCCTGTGCAAAAGCCACGCCCGGAATCGTCAAGCCGATCAATGCAGCCCCAGCCAACAGGCTGGTGCGAGTGTTCGAAAAAATCATCTGTATAATGCCCTCTTTAAGCACGGGGAGGTCGCCAAAGCGTTTGCTCGCACGATCCAAAATCGTATTTCTTGTGCCCCGCGCATAGAAACGACTGAGGCTCGGCACAATTGGTATTCCAAGCTGCGCGGCCTAAGTGTCGCACGGTGTTGCCAGATAAGCACACCAGCTTACTGGAAAGCTTCCGCCGCATCGCTTGCCCGCAGGCGCCTTATCCGCTAGGGGCGCGCGCATGTTGCGGCGCAGCACTTGCCCGCCCGTCCCCGATCTTGAATGGAAGTTTCCCGATGTCCGCCCCGCTCCCTTTGCGCAATATCGCCATTATCGCGCACGTTGACCACGGCAAAACCACGCTGGTTGACCAGCTGTTTCGCCAGTCCGGTACTTTCCGCGACAACCAGCGCGTGGAAGAGCGGGCGATGGATTCGAACGATCTGGAAAAAGAGCGCGGGATCACGATTCTGGCCAAATGCACCTCGGTCGAATGGGACGACCATCATGGTAACACCACCCATATCAACATCGTCGACACCCCCGGTCACGCCGATTTCGGCGGCGAAGTGGAGCGGATCCTCAGCATGGTCGATGGCGTGATCCTGCTGGTCGACAGCAGCGAAGGCGCGATGCCGCAGACCAAATTCGTTACCGGCAAGGCACTCGCGCTGGGTCTCAAGCCGATCGTGGTGGTCAACAAGATCGACCGTCAGGATGGCCGCGCCCAGGAAGTGCTCGACGAAGTGTTCGATCTGTTCGTCAGTCTTGATGCCACCGACGAGCAGCTTGATTTCCCGGTGCTCTATGCTTCGGGCCGCAATGGCTATGCCAGCGACGATATGGACGCGCGCGAAGGCGATCTCACCCCGCTGTTCCAGAAGATCATCGACCATGTCCCGCCGCCGGCCGCCGATGTTGACGGACCGTTCAAGTTTCTCGTCACCCTGCTCGATCGCGACAATTTCCTCGGCCGGATCCTGACCGGCAAGGTTGCCAGCGGAACGATCAAGGTCAACATGCCGATCCACGCGCTCGATAATGACGGCAAGATTGTCGAAACCGGCCGCGCCTCGAAAATCATGGCCTTCCGGGGCCTCGAGCGCGTGCCGGTCGAAGAGGCCCGCGCGGGCGATATCATCTCGATCGCCGGCCTCACCACCGCGACCGTCTCCAACACCATCGCCGATCCTTCGGTAACCGAGCCGCTCCACGCCCAGCCGATTGATCCGCCGACGCTGTCGATGCGCTTTGCGGTCAACGACAGCCCGTTCGCCGGGCGCGAAGGCACCAAGGTGACCAGCCGCATGATCCGCGACCGGCTTGAGCGTGAGGCCGAAAGCAACGTCGCCATCCGCGTCACCGAAAGCGCCGACAAAGACAGCTTTGAAGTCGCCGGGCGCGGCGAATTGCAGCTCGGCGTCCTGATCGAAACGATGCGCCGCGAAGGCTTCGAGCTGGGCATCAGCCGCCCCCGCGTGCTTTATGATGTCGACGCGGACGGCAAGCGGACCGAGCCCTATGAAGTCACCGTGATCGACGTAGACGAGGAATATGCTGGCACCGTCGTCGAAAAAATGGCCACTCGCAAAGGCGAGATGACCGACATGCGCCCCAGCGGCGGCGGCAAGACCCGGATCACCTTCAGTGCGCCCAGCCGCGGCCTGATCGGCTATCACGGCGAGTTCCTCTCCGATACGCGCGGCACCGGGATCATGAACCGGCTGTTTGAAAAATACGGCCCCTACAAGGGCGTGATCGAAGGTCGCCCGGTAGGCGTTTTGATCTCCAACGGCACCGGCGAAGCGGTCGGCTATGCGCTCAACATGCTGGAAGAACGCGGCGTGCTGTTCGTCAAACCGCAGGAAAAGATCTATGAGGGTATGTTGATTGGCGAAAACGCCAAGCCGGATGATCTTGAAGTCAATCCGATGAAGTCCAAGCAGCTGACCAACTTCCGCTCGACCGGCAAGGACGACGCGATCCGCCTCACCCCGCCCCGGGTGATGACGCTGGAACAGGCGATCGCCTATATCGATGATGATGAAATGGTCGAGGTGACCCCCAAGAGCATCCGCCTGCGCAAAGCGCTGCTCGATCCGAATGAGCGCAAGAAAGCCGGGCGCAAGAAGCAGGCGGCCTAAGCACGATCATTCCAGAAACTCCTCCCGGTCCGGAATTCGGGTAAAAGCGATCTTGGTTCCTGAAAAGCCGCGCCCAGCTGAAGGCAGCATGCCAATCAGCACGCTATCACGCCCGAAACGATGGTTGATCCGATCAAGCGCGAATGACAAGCGGGCCGCGCGCAGGTGGCGGGCCATGGGATCGCTTGCCATGTCTTCCTGATCGGCGAACAGATCGGGCTGGAGGGCCGCTTCAGGTTCTAGCCCGTGCAGCAATACCGATACTTTCTTGATCAGCACCTTCTGCTCTTTGGGTCGTTCCATAGGAATGATCTGCTCCCAGAAACCGAGCAGCAGTGCCAGAAAACTTATGCTGTCCTGCGCCGGGCGACACCGCGCTTCGGCATGCAGGCGCCGCCCATCCTCCAGACGGACGGAAAAGCTGAACACTCGGGCGGTGTAGCCCATCCGGCGCATCCGCGAGGCGGCCTTCAGCGTCAGTCGGCGCGCGACATTGATCGCTTCGGCAGGAGGCCGCAGCGCTGGGGCCAGAATATGGCTGTGACCAATGCTGCGCCGCCGCGTTTCCAGCTCGGGCAGATCGTATCCGCGCAGCAGATACCACATCCGCTCGCCCCAGATGCTGCCCCAGATGACCCGCATCCGCCGCCGGTCAAGCGCCAGAATATCCGCCACGCTATGAATTCCCTGGTGCTGCAATCGCCGCTCCATGTTGCGGCCGATTCCCGGTAAATCAATCGGTTCAAGCTCGCCCGTCAGACGGCGCTGGATGTCTTCGGGCATCAGGATAGTTAGCCCGTCAGGCTTGTCCAGATCGGTCGCCACCTTGGCCAGATAGCGGTTGGGGGCAATGCCGATGGAACAACGCACCCATGGTCCCAGGTTCTTGCTCAATCCGGCCTTGATGGAGAGGGCGATCCGCCGCACGTCGGATTCCCCTGCCTCGTTGCGCAAAAGTTGCGCGGCCATTTCATCGATGGAGCAAACCTCGGCCACCGGGATGTGGCGGTTGATCTCTTCGATGGCGCGGTGATGGAATTCAACATAGGCCTCATGCCGGGCCAGCACACAGATCAGCCCGGGGCACATACGCCTGGCTTCCCAGATTGGCGTGCCGGTTTTGACCCCGAAAGCCTTGGCCTCATAACTGGCGGCGATCGCGCAAGTACTGTCCGTTTCCACCGGCACCACGGCCACCGGCCTTCCCCGCAACTCAGGCCGCAACTGCTGCTCGACACTGGCGAAATAGCTGTTGAAATCGAGATAGAGCCATTTGAGCGGCGATGCAGGAAGCATGGGGTCAGGGAACATGGGGGAGCAGCCAAGACAGGAGTGATTCGATTTTTCAGTATATGTTCATTTTTTGTTCTTTTGTAGAGTCTGCATCTGATTTCTCGATCTGCCGCTTTACCCTGCGCCAACCCCTCGCCCTCGCGCACCTAACCCGCTAAAGAGCGCGTATGACCACGGACCAGCTTCGCGTTGCGCTCTTCTCGGGAAATTACAATTACGTCCGCGACGGGGCCAACCAGGCGCTGAACCGGCTGGTTGGCTATCTGTTGCGCGAAGGCGCTGCGGTACGGGTCTATTCGCCGACGGTGGCGGAGCCGGCCTTTCCTCCCACCGGCGATCTGGTCAATGTGCCGTCTTTCGCCATACCGGGGCGCGCGGAATACCGCGTGCCAATGGCGCTAGCCCCGCGCGTGCGCCGCGATCTGGCCGCCTTTGCGCCCAATGTGATGCAAGTCTCCTCACCCGATATCGTCGCGCACCGGGCGGTCAGCTGGGCCAGGACCCGCAACCTGCCGATCCTCGCCTCGGTCCACACGCGGTTCGAGACCTACTTCCGCTATTACAACATGGCCTGGGCCGAACCGCTGGTCGAGGCGGTGCTGCGGCGGTTTTATCGGCGTTGCGATGCGCTGGTTGCGCCCTCCGAAAGCATGGCGCAGGTGCTGCGCGACCAGCGGATGAATTACGATATCGACATCTGGTCACGCGGGGTCGACCGCGAGATATTCCATCCCGGGCGGCGCGACCTTGCATGGCGCCGCGGTCTGGGGATCGCCGATGGCGAGATTGCGATCGGCTTCCTTGGCCGGCTGGTGATGGAAAAGGGGCTCGACGTCTTTTCAGACACGATCGACGAGCTGCGCCGCCGCCACATCCCGCACAAGGTGCTGGTGGTGGGCGAAGGCCCGGCGCAGGACTGGTTCGAGGCCCGGTTACCGGGCGCGATCTTTGCCGGTTTCCAGGGCGGGTCAGACCTTGGCCGGGCGGTTGCCAGCATGGATATCTTGTTCAACCCCTCGATCACCGAGACTTTTGGCAATGTCACGCTGGAGGCAATGGCCTGCGGGTTGCCGGTGGTCGCAGCTGCGGCGACCGGCAGCGAGAGCCTGGTGGATGACCGGTTCTCGGGCCGACTGATCCGCCCGGGCGCAGTCCATCATTTCGCCGAGGCGCTGCGTCATTACATCAACGAGCCTGACTTGCGCGCCCGCCACGGCACGGCGGGCGAAGTGCGCAGCCTGGATTTCAGCTGGGACCGGATCAACCAGACCGTGGCCGACACCTACCTTCGGCTGATCCGCCAGAAAAGTGCTTCAAGGCGATGAATTATTTGAGGATGCCCTGTGCGCTCGCGCGCCGTGCAAACCACCACAGGAAGATGACAATCGCCACAATCACCAGCGGGATCACCTTGTTCGCGGCGGTATCCAGCGCGGCCGGGGCCGGGGCGCTGAATTGATAGGCAAAGCTGCCGGCCGCTCCCGCCAGCGAGACCAGAAACGCCGTTGCCGCATGGCGCGAGCGCAGCAGCAACAACACCGAGCCGAGCAGCGAACCCCACACACCCACCGGCCAGAGGATCTGCACCCAGATCGGGAAGCTATCGATCCACACCAGCATCGCCTGCGGATCGCCCGCCTGGCTCAGATAATCCATGTTGCGCATCCGGGTCATCGTATAATCAATGCCGCCAAACGCATTCCACACCAGGCTAAGCCCACTGATGATCCAGAAGCTGGTCGGCACTCTGGCTGAAGCGATATCGGTCATGGCAATTCTCCCGCTCCCATGGACTAATCGCTAACCGAACTACGCCCGAACACGAAACGATGCAATTCCCCGCAAGCCGCGCTAGGAAGCTCGGATGAGCGACCTGTTTGCCGATGATCTGCCTCCGCCGATGCATGCCGTCGAAGCGCCCCGCGCTGATGCCCCGCTGGCTGACCGGCTGCGCCCCACCGCGCTGGACGCGGTGATCGGGCAGGATCATCTGACTGGCCCCGAAGGCGCGATCGGACGGATGGTGGCAGCTGGGCGGCTGTCCTCGCTGATCCTGTGGGGGCCGCCCGGCACCGGCAAGACCAGCATAGCACGGCTGCTGGCTGCCGCAGTCGGCATGCGATTTGTTGCAATCAGCGCAGTTTTCTCAGGCGTTGCGGATCTCAAAAAGGTCTTCGCCGAGGCCGAAGTCGCCGCGAAAGCCGGGCAGCGGACACTGCTGTTCGTGGACGAGATCCACCGCTTCAACCGGGCCCAGCAAGATGGCTTCCTGCCGTTTGTCGAACGCGGCACGGTGACGCTGGTCGGGGCCACGACCGAGAACCCCAGTTTCGCGCTCAACGCTGCGTTGCTCAGCCGGGCGCAGGTCGTGATCCTTCACCGGCTGGATAGCGCCGCACTGGCACAGTTGCTGGCCCGCGCCGAGGCGCTGCAAGGCCCGCTTCCGCTTACCCAGAATGCCCGCGAGGCGCTGGTTGCCTCTGCCGATGGCGATGGGCGGTTCCTGCTCAATCAAGCCGAAACGCTCTATGCAGCGAACATTCCCGAACCGCTGGATCCCGCCGCACTTGGCAAATTTCTGCAGCGCCGGGTCGCGGTATATGACAAGGACCGCGATGGGCATTACAACCTCATTTCGGCGCTCCACAAGGCCCTGCGCGGGTCTGATCCGCAGGCCAGCCTTTATTACCTGGCGCGGATGCTGACTGCGGGGGAAGAGCCGCTTTACGTGTTGCGGCGGCTGGTGCGGTTTGCCAGCGAAGACATCGGCCTGGCTGATCCGCAGGCGCTGACCCAGTGCCTGGCCGCCAAGGACGCTTATCAGTTCCTTGGCTCACCCGAGGGGGAGCTGGCGATCGTCCAGGCCTGCCTCTACCTTGCCACCGCGCCCAAATCGAACGCCGCTTATGCCGCCCAAAAAGAGGCATGGAAAAGCGCGCAGGAAACCGGATCACTCAGCCCGCCGGCCCATATCCTCAACGCGCCGACCAAGCTGATGAAGGACATCGGTTACGGCAAAGGCTATGCCTATGACCATGAGGAAGAGGACGGCTTCTCCGGGGCCGATTACTGGCCGGACGGGATGGAGCCGCAAGCCTACTACCGCCCGGTCGAGCGCGGGTTCGAGCGCGAGGTGATGAAGCGGCTGGAATATTGGGACAAGCAGCGGCGGGAACGGAGCCAAACATGAAGGCCGGACGCTTTCGCCACTTCATTGCCATCGACTGGTCCGGTGCGAAGGGCCCTCGCCAGAAGGGAATTGCTCTTGCGATCTGCCAGGCCGGAACCGCAGCGCCCGAACTCGTGAAGCCAGAACATCGCTGGTCGCGCGCAGAGGTGCTTGACTGGTTACAGACCGACTTGCCGCCGGACTCGATCGTCGGACTCGATCTTTCGCCCGGCCTGCCTTTCAACGACGCCAATGCCTATTTTCCAGGGTGGACCCAGTCTCCCGAAACCGGGAAGAAGCTATGGCGGATGGTCGATGACATCGCCAACTCAGACCCACATTTTTCTGCGACAAGCTTCGTGCTCCACCCGGAAGCGCGCCGCCATTTCCGCCATGGCAAGAATGACTGCGGCGATCTTTTCATCGGCGGCGCGGGGCGACTGCGACTGACGGAGCAACGGCAGCGCGACCAAAAATTGACACCATCAAGCTGCTTCAACCTGGTGGGCGCTGCCCAAGTCGGTAAATCGAGCCTGACCGGAATGCGCGTGCTGCACCGGCTGGCGGGCGCTGTCCCGGTCTGGCCGTTCGATCCTGTGCCGGACAGCGGCTCCGTCGTGGTAGAAATCTACACCAGCCTTGCCGCCCGAAAGGCCGGAATTCCTCCAGGCCGCGCCAAGATGATGACCGGCCCCGCGCTGGACGCGGCATTGGCTGAACTGGGGGTAGGTGATCACACTCCCCTATTAAAATACACCGATCACGCCACCGACGCGCTGCTGACCGCCGCATGGCTGCGCACCGCCGCCCATAACCCGCAGCTTTGGTCGCCCGCCGCCATGACCCCGAAAATTGCCGCAACCGAGGGCTGGACCTTTGGCGTCCCCTGACGCTAAGGGAGCGCCACAGAGCCGGCTTAGCTCAGTTGGTAGAGCACCTGATTTGTAATCAGGGGGCCAGGGGTTCGAATCCTCTAGCCGGCACCATGTTTTCGATGGCTTAATTTGGTCTCGTGTGGAACCTTTCAATCACGGTCGGGGCCGCGAGGGAACGGGGGGGAATGATCAATCCAGCTTCACAGCGCGAGGCATCGCAGCTTTTGCCGGACGAATGGCGCGACGTTTTGTTGCCCCAATCACGCCCGGTCCGAGTGATCGCGGGCCAAGTTATCCTGGCGAGCGGCGGGAAATCGCGCGAACTTTACCTCGTGCAGGAAGGAAGCGTCCGGATTGCGCTGTTCGCCTCGTCTGGCCGCGAGGTTTCCATCCGCGAAATGGGCGCGGGCGAATTGTTTGGCGAGCTGGCCGCGATTGATGGCCTCGCTCGCTCTGCCACGGTGGTTGCCGCGACCAACGGGACGCTGGCAGCCATCCCCGCCGCAGTATTTCTCAATGCAGTCGAGCAGAACCCCAGGATGGCGCTGTGGCTGTTGCGGCGGTTTGCCCGGATCATTCGTGACTCGACTGAGAAAATCTTCGAATTGAGCGCGCTTCCAGCCCGCAATCGCCTGCACTGCGAGCTGCTGCGCCTGGCTGAAACCGGCGCGGTCAGCGCAGAAGGCGTGGTGATTGCCCCTGCCCCGACCCACGCCGATTTTGCCGCGCGGATCGGCAGCCACCGCGAAATGGTGACCCGCGAATTCGGCATGCTAACCGAGATGGGCGCGCTGCGGCAAAGCGGGCGGCGGCTGGTGCTGTTTGATCTGGCGCAGCTGATGCAGGAGATCCAGCGCGGCGGCGGCGATGCAATTGGTTTGGGCGATGCTATCCACTAAAGCTGGCCATTAGCTCACCAGACCTGTCCAAATAGGCAGCTTCCTGTTGCGCTTG
>JANMKT010000097.1:0-12476 GCA_031372185.1 Novosphingobium sp. | reverse complement strand
AGGTCCTGTCAAGGCTTAGCCGTTGGCAGTGGACAGGCTCGTCGATACCTTGGTGAAGGTGGTCGACAGGTTGCCGCCCAGGCTGGTCATTGCAGTGATTGCAGCAACGGCGATGAGCGCGGCGATCAGGCCGTATTCAATTGCGGTGGCGCCAGCTTCATCACGGATCAGCTTGTTAATGAACTTCATGATTAGTCTCCTGTTAGCAGTCTGTAGTACCCGGCTCGTTTCGAAAAATAGTCCGCTTCGAGCTATTGACGGACTAAGGCTAATTTCTTACAAAATGTTTAATTTCATGAAATTATGTCGGGATGTATCAACAATTGGTTGGCCTGGGCCACCCAAAGAACTACGCAGTACCTGCCAGCACCTTGCCGGCAACCGTCATCCACATTGTCACGCTCTCGTTGGCAAATACGCGCATGGCGCCAAGCGCGGCCATGGAAATCAGCGCGCAGATCAGGCCATATTCAATCGCTGTGGCGCCGCGTTGGTCACGGAGCAGTCGATTTACGTAGGTTGTGATCATGTCCCGATCCTTAATCCAGTAGGCTTACCTCGTGGTTTTTTGCAGCAGTTGATTAAGAATTGATTGACAAAGGCTAGTGAATTGCAAAATTTTTCGACAATAGTTCCAATCGTCGCAGTCGCACTTATCGACGCGGGCGGGCGGGTTTTGATGCAAAAACGTCGGCTGGGCAGCGTGCATGGCGGCCTATGGGAATTCCCCGGGGGCAAGATTGAAGCTCCTGAAACCCCGGCAGCAGCGTTGATTCGGGAAATAAATGAAGAGCTGGGCGTGGTCCTTGAAGTTGGCGCGCTGAGCCCGCTGACCTTTGCAACCGATCCCGGTCAGCCGCATGTCATCCTGCTTTACACATGCCGCAGGTGGTGCGGTGAGCCGGAGTGCCTTGGTGGCGAAGCGATTGCCTGGTTTGCGCCGGACGCGCTGACCAGACTGGCCATGCCGCCGCTTGACGTACCCCTGTCCAAGGCTGTTCAGCTTTTGTTGCGATGAGGCGATTTACCTGCTTGCCAAGCAAGTAGGCCCCTCCTAATAGCGCTTTTCTCGCGCCCGTAGCTCAGCTGGATAGAGCATCAGACTACGAATCTGAGGGTCGGACGTTCGAATCGTTCCGGGCGCACCATTCTCTCCTGACTAGACTCATGTGCCGGGCGGTCGCGTATGCAGCCGTGGCTATAGCCAGACACAGTCCCATCAGCGAGACCGGTCGATCTCAGTCCTGCTTGTGAAACAATACCGCCAGCAACCCTGGCGCAGGTAAGCGGCGGTTATCAGGGCCGTACGCCACTTCCGGGGGCTGAATGTCGAGGGGAGGCACCGGCGCAGCGCTATAGTTGGCGGCGGCGGCGGTATCGGTGAAGCGGAAATGGCTGTTATGGATGGCCAGCCAGCCGCCCGGAACGAGGCAACCGTCGAGCGCTGCAATCCCTTGTTCAAACCGAGCGAAAGGGAGGATGGTTGAGCAATCCTGCGGCTTTTCGGCCTCCAGCGCGCCATGGCGGAAGACGGCAAGGGCCAGCACTGCATCGTAACGATCGGCTGGATCCGGTGCGGCGACGCGGCGATAGCTGCTGAGCGGATGGGGATCGGCGCGGCGGGCCTTGGCCAGCGCGCGCGGGTTAAGGTCGATGCCCGTGATCCGGGCTTCAGGCAGGCGCCGGCGCAAGGCGCGCACTTCCGCACCGCTTGAGCAGCCGAACGAGAGGATGCGCGGGGCAGGAAGGCCTGCCAGTTGCGCTGCCAGAGCATCGAACAGCGCTGGATAGCGCTCTTCGCACGTATCCGGGAAGGGTTGAAACAGGCGGGACTGCTCGGTGCGGACCAGCCGCTGGATGGTCCTGAGTTCCGGGTCGATCACCCGCCGCAGCCAGCGGCCCAGCTCCATCCCGCCGGGCACCGCGCGGGCGAGGCGACGCAAGGGTTCAAGTCGGTCACCGGGTTGCCGCATTTCTTGCGCATGCCACAGCTGGCGCGCATGGTGAAGCCACAGGGATCGGAAACGGAGCAATAGCCAAGTGGATCAGCCGGATGGAGAGGTGCAGACCGGCACAGCCGGACCATCGGTCTGGCGGTTCGTTCGGGCGAGCCGCGCGCATGTGGTCATCGATGCAGACGCCTATTTTGATGTGATGCAGCAGGCGATGCTGGCAGCGCGGCAGATGATCTTGATGGTCGGTTGGGATTTTGACACCCGGGTCAGGCTTGGTTCGGGGCGGCGCTGGTGGAATGTGCCGCGCCGCAAAATCTACCCCGCCCGGTTCGGCGCGTTTGTGATCTGGCTGTGCAATCGCACCGCCACTTTGGAAGTGCGCGTGCTCAAATGGAATTTTGGCGCGCTTAAATTCCTGCTGCGCGGTTCGATGATAATCGACCTGATCCGCTGGTGGCGTCATCCGGCGATCGACTTCAAGTTTGATTCGGCGCATCCACTGGGGTGCAGTCACCACCAGAAAATCGTGGTGATCGACGATCGGTTTGCGGTTTGCGGCGGGATCGACATGACCACAGACCGGTGGGACACGCCGGCCCATCTTGACGAAGACCCGCGTCGTCGGCGGTCCAATGGGCGGCTTTATGGGCCGTGGCATGATCTGACCATGCTAGTCGAAGGGGAGGCTGCGCGGGCGCTGGGCGATCTGGGGCGTGAGCGCTGGGAACAATCGGGCGCCGCGCCGATGCACCCCTGCGCCGCGCAACAGCAAAGCGCCTGGCCGGCCAAGCTCAAGGCCGAATTTTGCGATGTCGAAGTGGGAATTGCCCGAACCCGCTCAGCCTGGCGCTCAATCCGCGAAGTTCGTGAGATCGAGGCGCTGTTCCTTGAGCATATCTGCCGGGCCAAGCGCTTCATCTACGCCGAAAGCCAGTATTTCGCGGCGCGGACGATCGCCGAGGCAATTGCCGAGCGGATGGCCGAACCCGATCCGCCCGAAATTGTCCTGGTCAATCCCGCAACTGCGGAAGGATGGCTAGAGCAAACTGCCATGGACGGCGCGCGGATCAGGCTGTGCCGGGCGATCGGCGAAAGTGATCAGAACTGCAAATTCCGGATCTTCGTGCCGCTTAACGCAGCAGGCACCGCGATCTATGTTCATTCGAAGGTGATGATCGTCGATGATGAGGTGGTGCGGATCGGTTCGGCCAACATGAACAATCGCTCGCTTGGCCTGGATAGCGAGTGTGATCTGTTCATCGATGCGGCCCGGCCGGGCAATGATCATGCCGCCGCCCCAATCACCAGATTGCGCCACACTTTACTGGCAGAACACACCGGGCTTGCGGTGGAGGCGGTGGCGGCGCAGCTGGCGCGCGACCCTTCGATGATTGCACTGATCGAGGGGGCACCAAAAACTGGCAAACGGCTGATGCCTTTTGTCTTGCGCCCGCTCTCCGATGCGGAGAAAGCAGTCGCTGATAATGCACTGTTCGATCCCGAACGGCCCGAACAACTGTTCGAGCCGTTCAGTGCAACACGCGGGCTGTTCCGCGGGGGCGGTATTTTGCACCGGCCGCGTTGAAGGAGACGATTTGCGATGAGTAGCATTATAAGCGCGGATGATCGCAAGCCTGCGGCAAAACCGCCGGTGCCGAAGGAAATTCAGGACGCAATCCGCACTCTGATCCGCTGGTCGGGCGATGATCCGGGCCGCGAAGGGCTGCTCGATACGCCGGTCCGCGTGGCCCGGGCGTGGAAGGAATACTGCCAGGGCTATGGCAGCGATCCGGCGATCCACCTTGCCCGCCAGTTCCACGAGGTGGGTGGCTATAACGAGCTGGTGTTGCTCAAGGACATTCCTTTCCAATCCCATTGCGAACACCACATGGCCCCGATCACTGGCAAGGCCTCGATCGCCTATATGCCACGTGACAGCGTGGTCGGCATTTCCAAGCTCGCCCGCGTGCTGCACGGCTTTGCGCAGCGGCTGCAGATCCAGGAACGCCTGACTGCCGAGGTTGCAGCGTGTATCTGGGATAATCTCAAGCCGCACGGCGTTGCCGTGGTGATCGAGGCGCAGCACGGCTGCATGACTGGCCGGGGAGTCAGGACTCCCGGAGTTGGCATGGTGACCAGCCGGTTACTCGGCTGCTTCCTCGACGATCCGCGCAGCCGCAAGGAAGTGATGAGCCTGATGGGATATTAGGGTCAGGACCGGTTAATCGGTTCTGAGTCTAAACGGGCAGGCCCCAGCGCTTGCCCAGCCAGATCATTGCCAGATAGCCGGCAAACCCGGCCGCCACGAACAGCGCCATGGCAAATGGGATCGCTATTCCGCGCCGCAGCGTAAGTGCCAGCAAGACAAAGGCGGGCAGCGAAGCCACCACATAGGCCATCGTCGAAAGCGCGAAATCAGCGATCCGCGCGCCATCGCCGCCATTGCGCCAGAGCCACAGCATGGCGAGTAACGAGACCAGCGGGAGCGAGGCGATCAGCCCGCCCCAGCCGGGGCTGCGGCGGGCAAATTCGGAGGCAGCAGCGATCAGCACGCCCGAAACGAGCGCCTTGATGGCGAGCTGCCCCCACATCATTGTTCAGAGCTGGCCGAGCATGTGTTCGGCCGAGCTGACCTTGAAGTCGCCCGGCGAATCTTCGATGTTGAGCTGTTCGATCGTGCCATCGTTGACGATCATCGAGAACCGCTGGCCGCGCTTGCCGAGGCCGAAAGCCGAGCCGTCCATGGTGAGGCCGAGAGCTTCGGCAAGATCGCCGTTGCCGTCGGCCAGCATGGTTACGTCACCCGAACCCGCAGCCTTGTTCCACGCGCCCAGCACGAACGGATCGTTGACCGCAGTGCAGGCGATCTCGTCAATTCCGTGCGCCTTGAGATCGGCAGCCTTTTCGACATAGCCCGGCAAATGCTTGACCGAGCACGTCGGGGTAAAGGCACCGGGAACCGAAAACAGGGCCACCCGCTTGCCCTTGAAATAATCGGCAGACTGGACCGCTTCGGGACCGGCTTCGGTAGCTTTGACCAGCTTTACGTCGGGAAGCTTGTCGCCAAGGGAGATTGTCATGGGATAGGGCCTTTCTGGCAGGAGTGCTTGCCTGTGCGATATAGGTAACTGTGGCGCAGCGGCAACGCTAAAAATATAGTTAATTTTGCTTTACCGCACCTCTTCAAGAAGCGGTAAAACGACGGGCCCACTATCAATGGTGCGGGTACGGGCCTGCGGGGAGATTGCAGATGAAAATCGTGAGTGGAGTTGCGGCAAACCTTGCCGCCATGTCGATGCTGTTGGCCGTACCGGCCAGCGCCGGGGCGATGAGCCAAGCCGAAAAGCTCCGCCGACTGGACATCATGCTGATGGTCACCGGGCTGCGCTGCCGGACCGGGGCCGATAATTTCCAGGCAGATTATGGCCGCTTCACGACCAATCACATCGCCGAGCTTAATGCGGCCAGCAACACCCTCAAAGCCGATATGGCGCGCAAGTATGGCGCAGCAGGGGCCAATCGGGCGCTCGACCGGTTCAGCACGACCATGGCCAACGCCTATGGCAACGGCCATCCCTGGCTCAGCTGCGCCGAGCTGAAGTCGGTTGCGCGCAATCTGGCTGTCGCCCGCGGTCCGGCTCCGCTGGTCGCCGCCGCCGATCAACTGCTGGCCGACACCGGCTCGCCGCAAATGGCTTTGGCGCGGCGCTGATGAGCATCATATAAAGACTTCTTTATATTTGCCTCAAGCGAGGTGAACAGCTAAGGGCGGCGTCATTATTGGCGCTGCCCTTAGCGTATCTGCAAGATGCGGTCGGGCGGAGCAATTCGAACAAACCAGGAGTTTACCCCGTGGCAACCGTCCTCGACGCCCAACAAGATTACGTCATCGCCGATATCGGCCTCGCCGATTTTGGCCGCGCTGAAATCCGCATTGCCGAAACCGAAATGCCCGGCCTGATGGCGCTGCGCGAAGAATTCGGCGCAACCAAGCCGTTGCAGGGCGCGCGGATCACCGGTTCGCTGCATATGACGATCCAGACCGCTGTGCTGATCGAAACGCTGGTCACGCTGGGCGCCGAAGTGCGCTGGGCCACCTGCAACATCTTCTCGACCCAGGATCACGCCGCCGCCGCAATCGCCGCAGCCGGGATCCCGGTCTTTGCCATCAAGGGCGAAAGCCTGGCTGATTACTGGGACTATGTTGGGCGGATCTTCGATTGGGATACTGACGGTTCCGGCGCGCGGACGACCAACATCATCCTCGACGATGGCGG
Source organism: Novosphingobium sp. (assembly GCA_031372185.1). Lineage (GTDB taxonomy): Bacteria > Pseudomonadota > Alphaproteobacteria > Sphingomonadales > Sphingomonadaceae > Novosphingobium. The sequence goes on along the minus strand of JANMKT010000097.1, from coordinate 6,244 downwards.
CGATGCCACCATGTTCGCGCTGTGGGGCGCGCGGCTTGAAGCAGGCGATACGCTGGGCGAGCCCACCAACGCTGAGGAAATCGAATTCCAGCGCGCGCTGAAGGCCTATATCAGGGCCAAGCCGGGTTATCTCAGCACGTCGGTCGCCCATATCAAGGGCGTGTCGGAAGAGACGACTACTGGCGTCCACCGGCTGTATCAGATCGCCAAGGACGGCAAGCTGCCGTTCCCGGCGATCAATGTGAACGATAGCGTCACCAAGTCGAAGTTCGACAATCTCTATGGTTGCAAGGAATCGCTGGTCGATGCGATCCGCCGCGCAACCGATGTGATGCTGGCCGGCAAGGTTGCCTGCGTTGCCGGGTTTGGCGATGTCGGCAAAGGCAGTGCGGCCTCGCTGCGCCAGGGCGGCGCCCGTGTGATGGTCACCGAAGTCGATCCGATCTGCGCGTTGCAGGCGGCGATGGAAGGCTATGAAGTCGTCACCATGGAAGAAGCGGTCACCCGCTGCGATATCTTCGTCACTGCCACCGGCAATGAAGATGTCATCACCGCCGAACATATGAAGGCGATGAAGAACATGGCGATCGTCTGCAATATCGGCCACTTCGACAGCGAGATCCAGATTGCCGCGCTCGACAATTACAAATGGACCGAGGTCAAGCCGGGCACCGATCTGGTCGAGTTTCCTGCCGAAAATGGAGAGGGCGGCAAGCAGATCCTGATCCTCGCCAAGGGCCGCCTGGTCAATCTGGGCTGCGGCACCGGCCATCCCAGCTTCGTGATGTCGTCCAGCTTCACCAATCAGGTGCTGGCGCAGATCGAGTTGTTCACCAAAAACGCCGATTACAAGAACGAAGTCTATGTTCTGCCCAAGCACCTGGATGAAAAGGTCGCCGCGCTGCACCTTGAAAAGCTGGGGGTGAAGCTGTCCACGCTGAGCAAGAAGCAGGCCGATTATATCGGCGTGCCGCAGGCCGGACCGTTCAAGCCGGACCATTATCGGTATTGATTTTTGCGTCGTCCCCGGCTCGACCGGGGACCGCTGGCCTCATCGATCCAGCCTCGCATCGATGAGGCCAGCGATCCCCGCTTTCGCGGGGATGACGATCTGGCGACTTGCCAATATCCGCGCCCCCGCATAGCTGGACGGCATGATCCTTTCACAAACCGCGCTTGTCCTGATCGGTCTGCTGCTGGCAGCGTGGACGCTGGCTGCCGGCTGGGCGATTGTATCTGCGCAAGGCAAAACCCGGCGGCTTGAAGCGGGGCAGCGCCATGCCCGCCGGCTCGCCCGGATGGTCGATGAATCGCCCGCACTGCCGCTGCTGGTCCGCGCCGATGGCAAGATCGAGGCACCGGCGCGCCTGGCCGCCTGGCTGGGGCTCGATGCTGTGCCGCAATTCCTCACCGAGCTCGACAACAACGACAAAGGCCTGACCGCCGGGCAACTGGCCGAACTGACCGAGGCGGTCCGCCGGACCCAGAAAACTGCCGCGCCGTTTCGCATGGTTGCCACCCCGCGCGGCTCAAAGCGTAGCCTGGCGTTGCGCGGGCATCTGGCCGATCCGCAGGTTTCGCCGGGCGGCGCGGCGCTGGTCTGGGTGTTCGATTTCAGCGACAGCGAGAGCGAGCTGGTAAAACTGCGCGCCGAAGCTAGCCGCGCCCGGAGCGATTTTTCAGCGCTGGTCGGTTTGATTGAGGCCGCGCCGATGCCGATGTGGTTCCGTGGGTCAGATGGCACCTTGCGGCTCGCCAACACCGCCTATGTTCGCGCAGTCGGCGCAGAGAGCGCGGATGAAGTGGTTGCGGCCGGGACCGAGTTGATCGAATCGGTCGATGGGCTGACTGCGGCACAAGTCGCTGGGCAAGCCGCCGCCCGGCAGATGCCGATCGAACGGATGGTTTCGGCAACCATTGACGGTCAGCGCCGGGCGCTGAGGGTCAGCGATCTGCCGCTGGGCGATGAAGGCGTGGCCGGTTACGCCATCGATGTCGAAGATATGGAAGAGCTGGCGCGCAGCTTCCGCGCCTTTCGCGATGCCCAGCGCTCGATGCTCGATCAGCTTTCAGCCGGGGTTGCGCAGTTCGATGCCAGGCGTCAGCTGACCTTTGCCAACCAGCCATTCCAGCGGATTTTCGCGCTGGGGCCAGCTGCGATGCTCGACCCGCCACCGTTTGAGCGCTTGCTCGATCTTGCCCGCGATGCCGGGCGGGTCCCCGAGGCGCGCGATTTTCCGGCTTGGCGGCGCGAACGGACCGGATGGTTCATGTCGGGCGAGGCTCAGGAAGAAGCCTGGCTGCTGGCCGATGGCACCCATTTGCGGATCGTTGCCCAGCCGCTGCCCGATGGCGGACTGTTGCTCATCGCCGAGGATCGGACCGAGCAGCTGCGCCTGTCCGCCACCCGCGACACGCTGTTGCGGACCCGAACGGCGACTTTCGACAGCCTGTTCGAATCGGTCGCCGTATTTGCTCCCGATGGGCGGATGCAGCTGTGGAACCGCCGCTTTGCTGCCGACTGGGGTCTCGACGACGCCTTCCTTGATACCCATCCCCGGATCGATGCGTTGCTGACCCGGATTGGCGCGCGGCTCAAAAAGCCGGCGCGGTCAAAAGCGGTCGGCGATGTGGTGCGTGCCGCCACGCTCGATCGGCGGCAGACCGGCGGCCGGGTGGCCTTGGCCGATGGACGGACGCTGGAGTTTGCTGGGGTTCCGCTGCCCGATGGCAATGGCCTGCTCACCGTGCTCGACATCACCGATTCGCAAAAGGCCGAAACCGCGCTGCGCGAACGCAACGCCGCGTTGCTTGAAGCCGATGCGGTCAAGACCCGGTTCCTGGCCAATATGAGCTATGAATTCCGCACGCCTTTGACTTCGATCGGCGGATTTGCCGAATTGCTGGAGGCCGGGATCGGCGGCGAATTGTCGGAAGCGGGCAAGGAATATGTCGCCGCGATCCTCACCTCGGTCGAGCGGCTGGGTGAGCAGATCGAAAATGTTCTCGACCTGTCGCAAAGCGAAGCCGGGATGCTGCCGCTGGCGGTTGATGAAATCGAACTGTTACCGTTTGTCACCCGGATCGTTGAAGCTCGCGCCGCCCGGATCAGCGAGGCGGGACTGATCCTGGATTTGCGCGGTGACAAGTTGGTCGGGAAAATCATGGGCGACAAGCGCCGTCTCGCCCGCGCGATCGGCCATGTGCTCGACAATGCGATTGTGGCAACCCCCAAAGACGGGCGCATTCTGGTCGAGCTGTCGCGCCACCGGACCAAAGGCCACGACAACGCCCGGATCGTGGTTTCGGACAATGGCGCCGGAATGGATGCCGCCACGCTTGCCCGGGCGCTTGATGGGCTCAAGATTAGTGCCGATGGCAAGACGATCGAGCGGCGACAGGGTCTGGGTCTGCCACTCGCCCGGCAGCTGATCGAAGCCCATGACGGAACGCTCGAACTGCTGTCCGAACCGGGGCAGGGAACCGCCGCGATCATCGAACTGCCATGAGGCTGGAGCTGCCTGATCTGGAAGCGATGCAGGCCCTTGGCAACCGTATTGCAGTAGCTTTGCAAATTGGCGATGTGATTGCGCTGTCGGGTGGGCTGGGGGCGGGCAAAACAACGCTCGCCCGGGCAATCATCGCGGGCCTTGGATATGCCAGCGAAGTGCCGTCACCCAGCTTTACGATCGTCGAGGTTTACGATCCGCCAGCGCTGCGAATGCCGCTGGTTCACGCCGATTTTTACCGGCTGAACCGCCCGGACGAGGTGCAGGAACTGGGCCTCGATGATTATCGTCAAGGCGGCGCGCTGATCGCCGAATGGCCTGAAAACGCGGGCGGTTTTGGCCATGAGCCGGCCTGTCTGTCGCTGACACTCGAAGTTGCGGAGAAGGGCCGGATCGCCATTGCCCGAGCCGGGTCGGAGTGGCTAGGGCGGGAACCATGGACGTGACCTTGCCCGATGGCGTAGAACTGTTCCTTGCCAAGGCTGGCTGGGCCGAAGCGGTGATCGAACCGCTGGTCGCAGACGCCTCGTTCCGCCGCTATTTCCGGATCCGCCAGGGTGCGCGTACTGCCATGCTGATGGACGCGCCGCCGCCGAACGAAAACCCTGTGCCATTTTTGCGGACGGCAAAATGGCTTGATTCCAATGGGATGCGTGCCCCGCATATCCTGGCTGAAGATGCCGTGCGGGGCCTGGTCTTGCTTGAGGATTTCGGGGAAATCCGGATGCGTGACTACCTTGATCAATGGCCCGAGGATGCGCGCGAGGTCTATACCGCCGCAGTGGACGCGCTGGTCAGATTGCACCGGCTCCCCGCTGGCCCATTCCTCGACTACAGCCTCAGCGAGTATCAGCGCGAGGCCAGGCTGTTCATTGACTGGTATTGCCCCTCGCAAAACCTTACGGTCGATGGCCCGGGCTTTGGCGCGGCCTGGGAGCAGGCCCTCGGCCATTTGTTGCCTCGCCAGCGTCAAGGTGTCACGGTGCTGCGGGATTATCACGCCGAGAATATCATGCTGCTTGGCTCGCTGCAGAGCCAGGGCTTGCTCGATTTTCAGGACGCATTGATCGGCCACAGGGCTTACGATCTGGTCTCGTTGCTGCAGGATGCGCGGCGTGATGTTTCGCCCGAACTTGAGGCCGAGATGCTGGAACATTACATCAGAGCAAGTGCGTCGGGGGCGGATTTTCGCAGTGACTACGCCCGGCTTGGCGCGCAGCGAAATGCCAAGATTGTAGGGATCTTCGTCCGCCTGTGGAAGCGCGACGGCAAGCCGCGCTATCTCGATCTGATCCCGCGCGTATGGACCTTGCTCGAACGCGATCTGGCGGATCCTGCGCTCGCTCCGGTGGCACAATGGTTCAAGGCCAATATCCCGGCCGAACTGCGCAATACGGGCGGCGGGATTTTCGCGCGATGAGCAAGCCCGGGCTGGCCAGCGACACGGCGATGGTCATGGCGGCAGGCCTTGGAAAACGGATGCGCCCGCTGACCGAAACACTGCCCAAGCCGCTGGTCCGGGTCGCCGGTAAACCGCTGATCGATCATAGTCTTGATCGGATGATCGATGCCGGGATCGGGCGAGCGGTGGTCAATGTCCATTACCTGGCCGATGCACTGGAAGCCCACCTTGCCGGGCGTAGCACTCCCCGGATCGAGGTGTCGGACGAGCGCGCGGTTCTGCTGGAAACCGGCGGCGGGATGGTCAAGGCATTGCCGCTGCTGCCCGACCCGTTCTTCTGCATTAACAGCGACAACATCTGGCTTGACGGGCCGCGCAATGCGTTCCGCGAACTGTCGGACGCGTGGGACATAGCGCGGATGGATGCCCTGTTGCTGGTTGCCTCGCACGCCAGGGCGCGGAACTATGTCGGAAAGGGCGATTTCCACCTTGATCCGCATGGCAAGATCAGTCGTCGCCGCACCGGGCGGATCGCGCCGTTCATTTATACCGGCATTCAGCTCGTTTCGCACCGCTTGCTGCGCGATGCGCCCGAAGGTCCGTTCTCGACCATGGTATTGTGGGAGCGGGCGATTGCCGAGGACCGGCTTTATGGGCTGGTCCACACCGGTGACTGGTTTGAGGTGGGTGAACCAGGCTCCATTGCACCGACCGAGGCGCGCCTCGCCGGTGGTTGAGCGGGCTGGTCCTCAACTCTATTCGATCGCCGCGCATCGCGGCTTTGCCGATGCGCTCGTCGCTGGATTGATCCCGCGTTATTCGCAAGGCGACGTTGGCCTCGCCCGGCTGACTTTGCTGTTGCCCAGCAGCCGCGCGCTGCGGATCGTGACCGAGGCTTTTATTCGTTTGTCGGGCGGCGGACTGCTGCTGCCGCGGATGGCGGTCGTCGGCGATCTGGATATTGATGAAACGCTCGGGCCGCTGCTCGATTCATTGGGGACGGGGGCGCAGATTCCGCCCCGCCGCCGATCCGGTCAAACGCTGGCTCCGGCTGGCCGACATCTTGCGCGAAGTCATGGGCGACAACGCCCCCCATGGTCCGGCCCTGTTGCGTCAGGCCTTTGAAACCGGACGGACGATGGATCGTCTGCTGGTTGAGGAAATTGGCCCGGAAGAACTGCTGTCCGAACGGGTGATCGGCATTGTTGGCGATCAGTCCGATCACTGGCAGGGCTCCGTCGGCACTTTCGCCAAGGCGCAGTTGATCTGGCAGACCGAGCTGGCTGGACGCGGCGAAGTTGATGCGGCAACCCGGCGTAACTTGTTGTTCGAT
>JANMKT010000077.1:0-2693 GCA_031372185.1 Novosphingobium sp. | reverse complement strand
TGCCCGCGCCCTCCAGGCTGAAGACGGCAGCCGCGAGGCCTATGCGCGGATGGAAGAGGGCGCGGACGGCAGCCCCGACCAGTTCGGGGAAAAGGAAGTAAGCTTCATCGCTCTGCGCGATAATTTTTATATCGCCAGTGTAACCAGCGAGGGTTGGCCTTACGTCCAGCATCGCGGCGGTCCGGCGGGCTTCCTCAAGGTTCTGGAAGGCAATCGCCTTGGCTTTGCCGATTATCGCGGCAATCGCCAGCACGTCAGCACCGCAAACCTCATCGCTGATCCGCGCGTCTCGCTGTTCCTGATGGATTACCCGAACCGCCGACGCCTCAAACTTCTGGGACATGTGCGGATTGTCACCGCCGCCCAGGATCCGGCATTGGTCGCCGCGCTGATGCCGCCGGGCTACAAGGCCCTGGCTGAGCGCGCCTATCTCATCGACGTCGAAGGTTTCGACTGGAACTGCCCCCAGCACATCACCCCCCGCTTTACCGAGGCCGAGATCGCCAGCGTGATTCAGCCGCTCCACGCCGAAATCGAACGACAGCGCGCCGAACTGACAATCCTGCGTAGTACCTTTGAAGGAGAATGAGAATGACCAATACCCTGACCCTTGGCGCTCACCATGTCGGCTTGACCGTGCGTGATCTTGACCCTGCCGTTGGTTTCTTTTGCGAGGCGCTGGGCTATGCGCTTGTCGGCGAGAACCCTGCTTACCCCTGTGCTTTTGTCAGTGACGGGACCACGCTGATCACCCTTTGGCGCGCCGCTGATCCGGCCAGTGCCACCGCCTTTGACCGCAAGGCCAATATCGGCCTCCACCATCTGGCGCTGCGGGTAGCCGATGACGCCGCGCTGACCGAGGTATTCGAGCGGGTTCGTGCTCATCCGGGCGTGATCGTGGAGTTTGCCCCGGAACCAATCCGCGAAGGCTCTGCCACACGCCACTTTATCTGCGCCATGCCCGGCGGCATCCGCATCGAATTTGCGACGCCGTTTGCCTGAGGATCCTGATCATGATCGAACTGCGCCCACTCCTCCCGCCGTTTACCGCCGCGACAGCTGCGCAAAAAGTCCGCGCTGCCGAGGATGGCTGGAACAGCCGCGATCCGATCCGGGTCGCCTTGGCCTATACCGAAGACAGTCAGTGGCGAAACCGCAGCCAGTTCCTTGCAGGTCGCGCCGCGATTGAGAGCTTTCTTGCCGCTAAATGGCAGCGCGAGCAGGAATACCGGCTGATCAAGGAGCTATGGGCGCATGAAGTAAACCGCATCGCGGTGCGCTTTGCCTATGAATGGCGCGATGCAGCCGGCCAGTGCTGGCGCAGCTATGGTAATGAGAACTGGGAGTTTGCTGAGAACGGCCTGATGGCGCGGCGGATCGCGAGCATCAATGATCTGGCCATCGGCGAATCCGAACGCCTGTTCCACTGGCCCCAAGGCCGCCGCCCGGACGATCATCCCGGCCTTCCGGAACTGGGCCTGTGATGATCCATACCTACCAGGCAGAATTCATCGCCCTCACGAACACGCCCCTTCATTCAGAACCCCGCAGTGGAGACTCGGCCGTCCACAGATCCATTCGCCTGATCTACCAACCACTCCGGCGCTACTTATGCTTACGATTCCGTAACTCTGCGCATAGCATAGTCCTGCCAAATGAGTGACCGGCCGCGGCGGCGGGTCTGGCAAAAGGATCGGCTCAATGCGTTTTGGATCACTGAAGGCTGCCGTGCTATTGACTGCCCTTGCCCTGGCTGCGCCGCTCGCAGCGCAGGGAGTGGCTGATACTGTGCCCGAACAGGATGCGTTTTCGGGTGACTATCTGATCGTCGGCCTGGGGATCGCCAGCGTGCCGAGCTACGAAGGCTCGGACGACAGCGCGATCATTGGCGCGGGCGGGGTGACCGGGCGGATCGCCGGGATCGGGATCGGCGCGCGCTCGGGCGGGATTTCGCTCGATTTCGTCCCCGATGGAAAAGACGCCCGGGTCGGTTTCGGGCTTGGTCCAGTGGTGCGTTGGCATGGTAATCGCACGGCCCACATCAAGGATCCGGTGGTGGAAGCGCTCGGCAAGATCAAAGGCACGATCGAGGCCGGGGTGGCGGGCAGCGTCACGGTCAAGCGTCTGGTGACCCCGGTTGATACGCTGACGCTGAGCGCCGATATCCGCTGGGATGCGACCGGCTATGGCGGCGGCACGGTGGTCTCCACCTCGCTCAGCTATTTCACCCCGCTGAGCGAGGCCGCGGCATTCGGCCTGTCGGTGGCCTCGGACATCGTCGACACCCAATATGCCAACTATAATTTCGCGGTGAGCCCAGCGGGCAGCCTGGCGAGCGGGTTGCCGGTGTTCACTGCCACGGGCGGGCTCAAGAATATCGGCCTGCGCAGCTTTGTCGGCTATGATCTGGACGGCAATCTGCGCAATGGCGGGCTGGCGGTGGTCGGCGGGCTGGGCTGGTCGCGGCTCTATGGCAGCGCGGCGCAAAGCCCGGTCACCTCCATTCGAGGGCGCGCCAGCCAGTGGCTGTTCGGCGCCGGGATGGCTTATACTTTCTAAGGCCTGTGGACATTTAGGATTCCCATTTGGGTGAGATTGTGATTCAAGCTCCTTTTTGCCGGGAGTGGTTGGATGAACACGAGCCGATTTGTTGTGAGCGACGGGATGTGGTTGCGGATTGAGGGTATTTTGCC
>JANMKT010000069.1:0-3547 GCA_031372185.1 Novosphingobium sp. | reverse complement strand
CCTTGCGGACATCGCCACCGCAGCTTCGATCATGGCAATGTTGCCTTTCGATGCCATGCCACTTTATGCCCGGATTGACATGGTGCGCCGCGAAGATGGCGTGCTGGCGCTCATCGAAGCCGAACTGATCGAACCCTATCTCTATCCGCTGCAAGGGCGGGATTTTGGCGTGATGCTGGCCCAGGCGGTGCTGGCGAGACTGGCTCGCGCCTAAAGCTGCCAGTCTACCGCGCCCCTGCCGCTTGCTGCCAGAAAGGCGTTGGCCTGGCTGAAATGGCGGCAGCCCAGAAACCCGGTATAGGCCGAAAGCGGGCTGGGATGCGGGGCCTTGAGGATCAGGTGCGGCCCCGCTTCCAGTCCTGGCACCCGCGCCGCCTTCTTCTGGGCGTGGCTGCCCCACAGCATGAACACACAAGGATCGGACTTGGCGGCAACTGCCGCAACCAGCGCATCGGTGATCGCTTCCCAGCCAAGTTTCTGGTGCGACCCGGGCTGCGCTTCCTGAACCGTCAATGCGTTGTTGAGCAGAAGCACGCCTTGCCGCGCCCAGCGCTCAAGATTTCCATGTGCCGGGATCGGCAGGCCGAGGTCGCTGGCCAGCTCCTGGTAGATATTCGCGAGGCTGGGCGGGGTGCGCACGCCAGGCTGGACCGAAAAAGCCAGCCCATGCGCCTGACCTGCGCCGTGATAGGGATCCTGCCCGAGGATCACTACCTTGACGCCGTCGAGCGGGGTCAGCTCCAGCGCGCGTAGCCGGGTTCCCCGGGGCGGGTAGATCCGCTTGCCCGCAGCCGTTTCTGCGTTGAGGAAGGCACCCAGCCGCCGGGCCTCCGGCGTTGCCAGAACCGGTTCCAGCACGCCGCGCCAACTTGCGGGAAACGCTTCATGCTGAATCACACCGTAAAACTCCTCAACGCAGGACTTTCCCTTGCCGTCCGATCAGCCTAAGCACCTTGCCCATATGGCTGTCTATTTCCACGAAGAAGATCTCCCCGAGGGTGTGCTTGGTCCCGGCCCGGTTGCGGTCGATACCGAGACCATGGGGCTGATAACCCCGCGTGACCGGCTGTGCCTGGTCCAGATTTCCGATGGTGGAGGTGACGAGCATCTCGTCCGCTTTGGCCCGAACAGCGCTTATGACGCGCCCAATCTGAAGGCGGTGCTGGCTGATCCGGCGCGGATCAAGCTGTTCCACTTCGCCCGATTCGATCTGGCCGCGATCGAGCATTATCTGGGCATTATTGCCACGCCGGTGTTCTGCACCAAAATCGCCAGCAAGCTGATCCGCACCTATACCGATCGGCACGGGCTGAAGGAACTGGTCCGCGAATTGCTGGGCAAGGAGCTCTCCAAAGTCCAACAATCCAGCGACTGGGGAGGGCCGGTCCTATCCGATGCCCAGCAGGATTATGCCGCCTCGGATGTGCGTTTTCTCCATGCCATGCACACCATTCTGGTCCAGCGGCTGGAGCGTGAGGGGCGCACCGAAATGGCGCAGGCCTGTTTCGATTTCCTTCCTGTCCGCGCCCGGCTCGATCTGGCCGGCTGGGCGGAAAAGGACATTTTCAGCCACGAATGACAGCGCACAATGACCCTTCAGGCTGACATTATCCGGGATCGTCGGCGCCATTTTGCAGCTCCCGGCGGATCCCATGACCGGTTGATCCATTTCCTCGCCACAGCTCTGCCCGGCGCGGTCGGGGTAATCGCGGCGGTGATGATCCTTGCGCCCCTGTCCCCGCGCGGTGAGATCAGCTTCCTGCTGGATCGCAACAAAGTGGCCGTAACCAAAGAGCGCTTGCGCGTTGCCAATGCGATGTACCGCGGCGAAGACGACAAGGGCCGGGCCTTTTCGGTCAGCGCAGGCAACGCCGTGCAGGTTTCGGCAGCCGAGCCGGTGGTCCGGATGGAGCGGCTGGTTGCACGAATTCTCCTCGCTGATGGCCCGGCCGAGCTTTCTGCCGCTGGCGGTGTCTATGATTTCAATGTCGAACAGGTCAGCGCCAGCGGCCCAGTGGTCTTTACCGCTGTCGATGGTTATCGGATGACCACCAGCAGCGTCTCGATCAACCTCAAGTCGCGGGTGGTCGCGGGCACTGGCGGGGTCAGCGGTGCCATTCCGGCTGGCACTTTCAGCGCCAACCGCTTAATCGCCGATCTGGGTGAGCGTTCGATAACGCTCGATGGAAACGCCCGGCTCCAGATGGCGCCCGGCAAGCTCAGGATGCCATGATGGCTAATCGTTCGATGACAAGTCAGGCCCTGCGTTCACTGCTTGGCGGCTTTGCGCTCGGCGCGGTGCTGCTGGGGGCTATCAGCCAGAGCGGCGCGCAGGCGATTGGCGGGCACAACAGCGATGCCCCGGTCAATTACGCAGCAGACCGGATCGAGCTGCAGGACAGGCAGAACCGCGTCGTGATGTCGGGCAACGTCGACATCATCCAGGCCGGGCTGCACCTGCGCGCAGCCCGGACGACCGTGGCCTATAGCGATGCGGGTTCCCTGAAGATCCAGCGCATCGATGCCACCGGCGGCGTGACGGTAACCCGCGGTGACGAAGCCGCACGCGGCGATGTTGCGATCTATGATTTCAACCGCCGGATCATCACCATGGTTGGCAATGTTGCGCTGCGCCGCGGCGGTGACACCTTGAACGGTGGGCGGCTGATTATCGATCTGGCCAGCGGTGTGTCGAGCATCGATGGGCGGGCGGGCGGATCGTCGTCTGGACTGGGCACATCGACCCCCGGCGGCGGGCGCGTCTCGGGGTCGTTCGCGGTCCCAAAGCGCAACTGATCCCATAGCTGCCGCGATGGATATCTCCGCGCTGCGCCTCGTCTTGCTCGAACTGATCGGCACGGCCCATCACCCCGATACATCCGGCTTGAGCACTTCCGACTGGGACTTGCTTGCCCATATGGCAACACAGCATCGGCTTATGCCGTTGCTCCATGCCCAGCACCGCAACAACCGTGCGATCCCTTCCGCCACTGCGGCGCAGTGGCGCGCCGCGCACCGCGCAGCGGCGATTGCGGCGCTGGCGCAAGCGGCTGATTTACGTGAAACAGTCGGTCTGCTCGAGGCATCCGGCTTTGCCCCGATCGCGCTCAAAGGCGCGTGGCTCGCCCGCCACGCTTACCCCGAAGCAGCCCAGCGACCGGCGCGGGACATCGATCTCCTGCTCGAACCAGCCAATGTGCTTGCAGCATTCGAGCTGTTGCAAGCCAAGGGTTTTACCCTTGAGGCCCCTCCTGAAATGGCGCTCAGCGACATTCTCTGTCTCGATAAGCATATGCCGCCGCTGCTCGCGCCGAACGGCACCCGGATCGAGCTGCACCAGCATTTGTGGGAACACGACGGACGGCTTGACCATGCCAGCCCGGCCGCCCGCAATGCGGAGCTGCGACAGCGGGCCGGGCGCGGGCCTGATGGTATCTTGTATCCGGCAAGTGAAGACATGCTGATCCACCTGATCATCCATGCCGCTTACAGCCACCGGCTCGATTGCGGCCCTCTTTTGCTGGCTGACATCGATTTTCTGTTGCGC
>JANMKT010000031.1:0-11722 GCA_031372185.1 Novosphingobium sp. | reverse complement strand
GTCTGGACCGGAATCCAGTTGCTTTCCTGGCATGTGGTGCGCGATCCGCCGGCGGAGGTGTTTTCGACCAATGTGTTCTGGGACCGCGCGATCGCTGCGGGTCGCTGCTTCGGATTGGTGCACGATGGGGACTGGTTCGATGTCGGCTACCCCGCGGCGATCGGAATGACCGAAGCCGCGCTGGCTCGTGGCTGAGCGCGCACCCCTCCAGGTTTACTCGATCGCGGCGCACCGCGGATTTGCCGATGCGCTGGTTGCCGGGCTGATCCCGCGCTATTGGGAAAGCGACGTTGGCCTCGCCCGGCTGACGTTGCTGTTGCCCAGCCGTCGGGCCATGCGGATCGTGACCGAAGCCTTTATCCGCCTGTCGGATGGCGGCCTGTTGCTGCCCAGGATGGCGGTGGTGGGAGATCTTGATATTGACGAGACCTTAGGCCCGCTGCTCGATCCCTTGGGTGCTGGAACCCAAATTCCGCCCGCCGCCGATCCGGTCAGGCGGTGGTTGCGGCTGGCCGATATCTTGCGCGAAGTCATGGGAGATAGAGCCCCGCACGGACCATCTTTGCTGCGCCAGGCCTTTGAAACCGGACGAACCATGGACCGCCTGCTGGCCGAAGGGATTGGCCCGGACGAGCTGTTGTCCGAGCGGGTGATCGGCATTGTCGGTGATCAATCCGAGCATTGGCGCGGTTCGGTGCGTGATTTTGCCACGGTGCAAGTGATCTGGCAGGCCGAACTTTCCGCTCGAGGCGAGGTTGATGCAGCAACCCGGCGTAATCTGCTGTTCGACCATGCGGCCCGGCGCTGGCGGGAAAATCCGCCGCCCAATCCAGTCGTTGCTGCGGGTGTCACTGGCGCTTCGCCGGGCTTGGCGCGGTTGCTGCGGGTGATCTCTGAACTGCCGCGCAGCGCAGTGATTCTCCCCGATCTCGATCTTGGGCTTGATGCCGAGGTTTGGGCTGGGCTCGGCGTGGCGGGTGCTCCTGAAGAGGCAGACGGCCCCCCATTCGGGCGCAATGATGCCGTCACCCACCCGCAATACCACCTCAAGCTGCTGCTCAATCGGATGGGCGTGGCGCGGGGTGAAGTTCAGCCGTGGCACCGTGCCGGTATCGCCGCCGCACCGCCGGCGCGGAGCCGCGCTATTTCCAGCCTGTTCCTGCCGCCAGCGGCCAGCGCCAGCTGGGTCGATCTACCGGCCGAACGCCGTCGTCTGTCGGGTGTGCGGCTGATGGAAACAGCGCATCCGGGCGAGGAAGCCCAGGCCATCGCGATCCTCATCCGTCAGGCCCTGGCTGAGCCTGAGCGTCGGGTTGCGCTGATAACCCCGGATCGCGGGTTAGCGGGCAGGGTGGTCGCCCATCTGCGGCGCTGGGGGATCGAGGCGGATGATACCGCTGGCCAGCCCTTGCCGCAAACCGCGGCAGGCCGGGTGCTGCTGTTGCTGGCTGAGGTGGCGGCGCAGGATGCCGCGCCAGTGCCGCTGCTGGCGCTGCTTGAGCATCCGCTGGTCCGCACGGGGGAAAGGCGGCCAGCGTGGCTGGAACACGCGCGCGGGCTTGAGCTTGCTTTGCGCGGACCGCGCCCCGCGCCGGGACTCTTACCTTTGCAGGCGGCGGCACGGCTGGCAAAGCGCGAGAGCGGAGCGGCCATCGCGGACTGGTGGGCGGAGGTTGAGGCAGTGCTGGTGCCGTTGCTCGAACCCTCTGCTGAATTGCCGCTAGCCCTGGCATTCGACCGCCTTTGTGCGGCGGCCGAAGAGTTGTGCGGGGTAACGCTGTGGGCCGGGGCCGATGGCCGCGCACTGGCCGCTTTTGTCGAGGAACTGCGCGAGGCTGCGCGGGAGGTGGGCACTACCATTGCCCTGCGCGATTTGCCCGCCGTGCTGCGCGATGCGATGGACCGGGTTGCAGTCCGGCCGCCGTGGGGCGGGCATCCCCGGGTTGTGCTTTACGGGCTGCTCGAGGCGCGGATGAGCCGGGCTGATCTGGTCATCTGCGGCGGGCTGACCGAGGGCAGCTGGCCCGCGCGGTCGGCGCCCGATGCGCTGCTACCGCCTGCCGTGCTGCGTGCGCTGGGCGTGCCGGGAGCGGAATTCCGGATCGGCCTTGCCGCCCATGACCTTGCCTCGGCGCTTGGCGCAGCGGAGGTGGTGTTGAGCCATGCCCGGCGCGATGAGGGCGGGCCGGTGATCGCCTCGCGCTTTGTCTTACGGGTGCGGGCTTTGCTGGGCGAGCTGGCGGGCAACCACGAAGAGCTTGAGGCCGTGCGGCTGGCCCGCGCGATTGACGACGCGCCGCCTGCTCCTGCCTATCCGCGCCCGGTACCGCGCCCTACGGCGGCGCAGCGCGATGTGGGAATTGCCGTAACCGCGCTTGATCGGCTGCGCGGCGATCCTTATCAATTCTACGCTAGCGCGATCCTTAATCTGCGCTCGCTCGATCCGATTGACGCAGATGCGACGCCTGCCTGGAAGGGCACTGCGGTGCACCGCATCCTTGATCGCTGGCACAAGGCCGGGGGCAAACCGGGGGAGCTGCTCGCGCTGGCCGAGGCCGAGCTGGATACGATGAGCGCCCATCCGCTGATGCGGGGCCTATGGCGACCGCGGGTGCTGGCTGGCCTTGAATGGATCGACGCGGAAATCACGCGACTGCGCGATGCGGAAGGCCGCGCGGTTCTGGTCAGCGAGGCTGAAGGTGAAATGCTGTTTGAGGGCGTGCGAATTCACGGGCGAGCAGACCGGATTGACCGGCTTGAAAGCGGCGCGCTGGCGGTGGTGGATTACAAGACCGGCCAGCCGCCAACCGGAACGATGGTCGAAGCAGGCTTTGCGCTCCAGCTGGGCCTGATCGGACTGATTGCGCGCGCCGGGGGCTTTCAGAATGTCTCCGGAGAAGCCGAGAAATTTGAATATTGGTCGCTGGGCAAAAGCGACAAGAGCGAAACAGAATTTGGCTATTGCAGCGAGCCGGTCAAGGAAGGCCGCAAGAAGACTGGTCTGCCGCGGGAGGAGTTCCTCGCCAAAACCGAAGATTTTCTGGCCGATGCGATCAATCTCTGGATCAAGGGCGACGAAGCTTTCACTGCCCGGCTCAACCCGGATATCGGCGGCTACAATGATTTCGATCAGCTGATGCGGCTCGACGAATGGCAAGCCCGTGCCATTCGCGAGGATGACGCAGCATGAGCGGTCCTGCAAAAGTTTGGCAACTTGAGGGCAATCAGCTCCCGGCAGTCGATCCGCGCGAAACGGTCTGGCTGTCCGCCTCGGCTGGGACGGGCAAGACCCAGGTGCTTTCCGCCCGCGTCTTGCGGTTGTTGCTGCAAGGCGATGTTGCGCCATCGCAGATTATCTGCCTGACGTTCACCAAGGCCGGCGCGACCGAGATGGCCGGCCGGATCAACGAGGTTCTGGCCAGCTGGGTGCGGGCCAAACCGGAAGCCCTGGCCAAGGATCTGAGAGCAATCGGTGCGGATTTCAGCCCGCAAGTGCAGGATCGCGCCCGCACGCTGTTTGCGCAGGTGCTCGATTGTCCGGGCGGGGGCCTCAGGATCGATACGATCCACGCTTTTGCCCAATGGCTGCTCGCAGCTTTCCCTTACGAGGCCGGATTGGTTCCCGGGGTTCGGGCGATGGAAGACCGCGATCGCGCGCTGCTGCTCCGCCAGGTGCTGGGCGATCTGCTGATCGATGCCGAGCGCCGGGGCGACAGAGCGACGCTGGATGCGCTCGCCGCGCTTAGCCTCAGGCTTGGGCCGGACGATGTGGAACGCTATCTGCTGCGCTGCGCTGAAGCCCATGAGGTGTGGTTCGGAACCGGGGCATGGCAGCCGCCGATGCGGCCTCGGGTCAACCAGCTGCTTGGGCTGGCTGCGGACGCCAGCGTGGCAGAATTGGCTGAGCTGTGTTCGGATAGCGTTTTCGATATGGCTTCGCTGCGCCGCTGCCTTGAAACGCTGGCGGCCTGGAACACCGGCACCGGCCGCGATGCAACGGCGGCAATCGGAAACTTCCTGCTCGCGGCTCCCGATGGCCGGGTCGAGCAGCTCGATGAGCTTCGGCTGGCGCTGTTCAACAAGGGCGATGGCGCACCCAGGCAGCTGAACAATATCCTCAAACGCGACCCGGAATACGAAGGCTATATCCTGCGGGTTGCCGAAAGTCTTGGGGCGGTGTTTGAACGTCGCGCCATGTTGCGGCTGGCCGAATGGCTCACCCCCGCGCTGGAACTTGGCCGACAATTCGCTCTGGCATGGAATGAGGCGAAGAACCGCGAAGGGTTCATCGATTTCGATGACCAGATCCGCCGTGCGGCCGAATTGCTCGGCCAGTCCGAGCTGTCCGAATGGATCCGCTACAAGCTCGACCGGCGCTTCGATCACATATTGATCGACGAGGCGCAGGATACCAACACGGCGCAGTGGCGGATTATCGATGCGCTGACTGGCGATTTCTTTGCCGGAGAAGGCGCGCATGGCGACAAATTGCGCACCCTGTTCGTGGTGGGCGATTACAAGCAGGCGATCTTCCGCTTCCAGGGGACCAGCCCGGAAAACTTCAAGGATGCGCGGGATCGCGTTCGTGCGCTGATGGATGGCGCGGCCGAAAATGCGCAAATGCTGCGCAGCAATCTTGCGGCGCGAAGTCTGCAGGAACTGGGGCTCGACCAGTCGTTCCGAACGGCGCAGGCGGTGCTCGATTTCGTTGATATGGCCATTGCCAAGATCGGATATCTTGGCTTCGGCCTGCCTAAACCGCCCGAGCTCCATGATGGAGAAGACCGTCCGGGCTATGTCGCGCTGTGGCGAGTGGTCGGCCAGAATGTGGCCGAGCCGGACGAGGCCAACGAGGATCAGGACGGCGATGAGGGTTGGCTTGCCAAGGCCGATCGCCAGCTGGCGGACCGGATCGCGCGGCAAATCCGCGAATGGATGGAAGCGGGCTTCCCGTTGCTGAAAGGCGGCGCGCGCCGGGCTGGTCCCGGCGATGTCATGGTGCTGGTCCGCAAACGCAAGGAGCTGGCCGGACTGATCGTCGCACGGCTTCATGCTGCCGGGGTGCCGGTGGCCGGGGTCGACCGGCTGCGGCTGGGCGCGCCGCTGGCGGTGCGTGATCTGGTTGCCGCCTTGCGCTTTGCGGCCCAGCCGTTCGATGATCTGACCCTGGCTAGCCTGCTAGTCTCGCCGCTGATTGGGTGGAGCCAGGAGCAGCTGCTCCAGCACGCCTATCGGCCGAAAAATCTGCATTTGTGGGAGCATCTGCGGCAAAGCAGCCATTCCGATGTGGCGGCGGCGAAGGCGCTGCTGTTCGATCTGCTCGCCCGGGCCGACTATGAGCCACCGCAATCCCTGCTGCATTGGCTGCTGGTCGGGCCGTGGCAGGGCCGCCGCAAGCTGATCGCCCGGCTGGGGCGTGAGGCCAACGATCCGATCGACGAGCTGCTCAACGCCGCCAATGCTTATGCGGCCAGCGACACGCCCAGCCTGCAGGGCTTCCTGCGCTGGTTCGACGCGGGCGAGGGCGAGCTGAAGCGCGAGGCGGGCAAGGCTGGCGCACTGGTTCGGGTGATGACCGTGCATGGCTCCAAAGGCCTGCAAGCCCCGATCGTTATCCTGGCCGATGCCGCCGACAATCCCGACAGCTCGCGCGGCGGTTCGCTCGATCTGGTCGATCCGGCGAGCGAAATGTTCGCCGACACGGAACCGCGCCGCATTCCGCTCCCGCCGCTGCGCAAGGAAGAGCGACTGGGGCGGATTGCAGCGGAAGCCGAGAAGTCCAGGAAGGCTGAGCGCGAGGAGCATTGGCGGCTGCTCTACGTCGCCATGACCCGCGCAGAAGAGGCGCTGTTCGTCGGCGGATCGCTTGGCCCGCGCGAAAAAGTCCCCGCGCCCGATAGCTGGTATGCGCGGCTGGAAGGGCTGTTCGCTGCCGATGAATGGCTGGACGATCCGATCTGGGGTGCGCGGCTTGAACATGGTGAGGCACCCCAGCCGATCCCGGTTGATGCCAAAGTGGCTGGTTCGCCATCCGCTTCCGCGTTACCGGCATGGCTCTCGGCACAGATCGGTCCTGAGCCACGGCCGACCCGCCCGCTTGCTCCTTCGGCTCTGGGCGAGGATGCTGCGGCCGACCCGCCATTCTCGCCTGGCGCAAATCAGTCCGCAGCGCGGCGCGGCGTGTTGATGCACAAGCTGCTTGAACGGCTGCCCGAACTTGTGCCCGATCAGCGCATGGCGGCGGCGCTGGCATGGCTGGCGCGGGTTACGGCGGAATTCGATGAGGTGGAGCGCGATGATATGGCGCAGGCTGCGCTGGCAGTGCTGGCGCATCCTGATTGGCAGGAGCTGTTTTCTCCAGCGGCGCTTGCTGAAGTGCCGATCGCCGCGCTGGTCGGGACCCGGGTTGTGGCGGGCACGATTGACCGGCTGCTGATAACCCCGAAGCGCATCTGGCTGGTCGATTTCAAGACCGCCCGCCGCCCGCCTGCCGCCCTTGATGATGTGCCGGACGCGGTCTTGCGCCAGATGGCGGCCTATGTCGCCGCGCTTGAAGCGAGCTACCCCGGACGGCCGGTCGAGGCGGCCGTGCTCTACACCCAGGTGCCGCGTCTGATCGCGATTCCGTCCGATGTTATTGACCGCCACAAGCAGGCATTGATGGCGGCGGAGTAAAGCTTTTCAGCCTTGGCCGTTGCCATCGCGCCTGCGCGCCCTAGATTGGGCACCCCAACAGGAGTTTTTTCATGTCCACCATCGCCGTTACCGACGCCAGCTTTGAGGCTGACGTACTCAAGTCCGACAAGCCCGTGCTGGTCGATTTCTGGGCCGATTGGTGCGGGCCCTGCAAGATGATCGGGCCCTCGCTTGAGGAAATCAGCGAGGAACTGGCGGGGCAGCTGACCATCGCCAAGATGGATATCATGGTAAACACCAGCGTTCCGGCGGATATTGGCGTCCAGTCGATCCCGCTGATGGTGCTGTTCAAGGATGGCAAGGCGGTTGCCCAGAAGCTGGGAGCTGCGCCCAAGAGCCAGCTCAAGAGCTGGATCGAAAGCGTCCTTTGAACCTGGTCTGACCTCCAACTTCCGTTCGTGTCGAGCGAAGTCGAGTCGCGGTGCGCGGGATGTCCCGACTTCGCTCGACACGAACGGTGGGGGGAATTAAAGGTTAGCCAGCCGCTCGGCGAGCGCGTCCCACAGCTGCGGTGTTGCCGCGCCGATCAATCCCGTGCGGTGCTCGCTGACAAGATAGGGCGTGCCGTCGGGCCGCGCCGCCTTGCCGCCGGCCTCGTTGAGAAACAGCACTCCGGCGGCATGATCCCAAGCCAGCGTGCGCTCAAAGATCGAGACATCGTTCTGGCCCAGCACCAGCCGCGGATATTGCTCGGCAGCGCAGCGCGGGATGTCGACCAGCGCATAATGCGGGGCGATGTGGGTTTTCATCGCCTCGCGCTTGGCCAAATCCATGAACATCAGCGATATCCCGGCGATCGGCGGTGTCTGGCCGCTGGAGCGGGCGATAATCCGCTCGCCATCGATGAAGGCCCCAAGCCCGCGCGCGGCTTGGCAGAACCGCCCGGTCAGCGGATCGAGGATCCAGCCCGCAACCGTCTCGCCCCGTTCGGCCAGCGCGACCATAATTCCGAACGGCGGACGTCCGGCGGCAAAGTTGTTGGTCCCATCGAGCGGGTCGATGATCCAGCATAGCGCATCGCCCAGCCGGTCCAGCAGGGCGGGATCTGCATGGGCCGCTTCCTCGCCAACAATCGCCGCTTCGGGCAGTAGAACCGCCAGTCCCCCGGCGATGATCGCCTCAGCCTCGCCATCGGCGATGGTGACGAGATCATCGGTGGCCTTCTCGACGATTTCGCTGGCGGTCAGCTGCTGGTAGCGGGGCAGGATGGCGCGATTGGCGGCTTCTTCGATTATGCCCCGCACCGCAGCAGTCAGCGCTTCGCTCATGAGCGATAGTCCGCGTTGATCGAAATGTAGCCGTGAGTCAGATCGCAAGTCCACACCGTGGTGCGGCCATCGCCCAGGCCCAGATCAACCTCGATGGTGACATCCTGCCCCTTAAGGTGGGCGACTACGAGTGCTTCCTGATAATCAGCTAGCGGCTGGCCATCCCTGGCCGCCCAGGTCCCGCCAAAGCCGATCGACAGCTTGTCGCGGTCCGCCGGTTCCCCTGCCTTGCCAACCGCCATAACCACGCGGCCCCAATTGGCGTCTTCCCCAGCAATAGCGGTTTTGACCAGCGGTGAATTGGCGATTGCCAGACCAACGCGGCGCGCGCTGTCATCGCTGACTGCCCCGCTGACCCGAACTGCGATGAACTTCTGAGCGCCTTCACCGTCACGGACAACCAGCTGAGCCAGCTGCAGGCAGACATCCTCCAGCGCGGCGGCAAAGGCATCGGCCCCGGCGCACTCGAACGAGGCGAGCGGAGCGTTGCCCGCCTTGCCGGTGGCGAAGGCCAGCACGGTATCGCTGGTCGAAGTGTCGCTATCCACCGTGATGCAGCTGAATGTGCGCTGGTTGGCGGCTGAGAGCAGCATTTGCAGGAAGGCGGGTTCGACCGCGGCGTCTGTGAAAATGTACCCCAGCATCGTCGCCATATCGGGGGCGATCATCCCGCTGCCCTTGATGATGGCGGCCAGCGTGATTGTCCGCCCGTCGATCACTGCCTGGGCGAAAGCGCCCTTGGGGAAGGTATCGGTCGTCCCGATAGTCTTGGTGGCCTCTTCCCATGAGCACGGCGCGGCGAGCAGCGCGGCTTCGATTCCGGCGCGGGCCTTTTCTTGGGGCAGCGGCACGCCGATCACCCCGGTCGAGGAGACGAATACTTCGCCGGTCGTGCAGCCGAGATGCCCAGAAACCTGTGCCATAATCGCCTCCACTGCCTCACGCCCGCGATAGCCGGTGAAGGCATTGGAATTCCCGGCATTGACCACCAGCGCCCGGGCGCGGCCCTGTTTCACCTGCGCGCGGCCCAGCTCGACCTCGGACGAGCAGCAGACATTGCGGGTGAACACCCCGGCCACAGCTGTCCCCTCAGCCAACTCAACGTAAGTCAGGTCGCAGCGGCCCCAGTCCTTGTAGCCCGCACGGGCAATGCGCGGGGTAACTCCGGCGATTGCGGGCATGGCGGGGAAGGGTCGGGCGAGCGGGGAGACAGCTTCAGGCATGACCCAGCGACTAGCCTCCTGTGCGCTGTTTCGCAATCATGCGGGCGAACGGAGGATCACTTGCGCGTAGCTATCGCGTAGAGCGCAATTGCAGCGGCATTGGAAACATTGAGGCTTTCGATCGCATCGCTGATTGGCAATTTTGCCAGGGCATCGCAATGCTGCTTGATGTTGTGCCGCATCCCTTCGCCTTCTGCACCAAGCACCAGTGCAACCGGACCGGTCGGGAGGGCTTGGGCCAGCGTACTGGTCGCACTGCCGTCCAGACCAATCCGCCAATAGCCGGCCTCGGCGATTTCTTCGAGCGCACGGGCAAGGTTCACGACCCGGACCCACGGCACGACTTCCAGCGCGCCCGACGCCGATTTGCCGACGACGCCCGATTCGGGCGGGGCATGCCGGTCCTGCGTGATGATCGCGCGCACATTGAAAGCGGCCGCCGAACGCAAGATGGCGCCAACATTATGCGGATCGGTAACCTGATCGAGGATTACCAGCGGCCGCGCAGGGTCACCGTCCATCACATCTTCGATAAAGATATCGTCGAGCGGATCGCATTCCAGGACCAGCCCCTGATGCGGCGCATCGCGGGCAACAAACCGGGCCAGATCAGCCCCTTGCGCATATTCGACCGGGAAGTTTTCCGGCAATTCGCCATCAAGCGATTCGACCCCCTCGCGCGTTGCCCACAATTTTCGGTGGGTGCGGTCCGGGTTCTTGAGCGCCGCTTCCACCGCATGGCGTCCCCACAGCCGCACTGCACCGGTGCTGGCGCGCCCGCTACCGCGCCCGCCCTGCATGCGCCCGGCCCGGCCGCGTAATGCTCGCGTCGGGCGGGTTTCGCCGTGCTTGGTCATGCTTGATCCTTCCAGTCCGAATGTCAGCGCCGCTCCTGCCAGCAGCTCTGATAACAGGCAAGTTATTGACACGGGGGCAGCGCTTCGCCATGAGCGCGCCTTCTCGGCCGGAAGGCCCGTTCGCGGGCCGCAATTTCGGGTTTCCCGACACTTGCAAGCAAGTGTCGGGCATGTTGGTGTGGACAGGTGGCCGAGTGGTTAATGGCAGCAGACTGTAAATCTGCCCGCGAGAGCGTACGCTGGTTCGAATCCAGCCCTGTCCACCACCGGCTCATAAGGCCTTGAAATTCCTAAAAAACATAGGCCTGTAGCTTCCGATTTCTACGCAAAGTTGCGACACCGAGGCCTGCAAACGATGTTCAAGCTTTAGCGCCGTGTACCCGTGGACAGCCAGCCGCCCTCAAGCGCATGATGTGGCGGAACGAGTTTGGCCCGGTGTTGGCGGTGGCACCGGCCATAAGCGATAAGGCCGGGGTTTCGTTGCTGACGAATCGCCCGCGCTCGATTGGCTTCACCATCAGCTGATGCGGGCCTTGGTCGAGCTGCACGAAGCAGACTGGACTTGTAAGGTTTTGTGCCATGGACCATCACGTGCACGCTTCGTTTTGCGTATGTAAAGGGGGTAGACGCCGTACAAGTTCAGGGTGACGAGTAAGGGCAGCTTTGGGTCATATGCAATAGCCCACCCCTCAAGAGGACGGGCTTAAGCTTACTCATGCGGCGGATCGGACAGCACCTCGCCCTCGGCGGTAGCGGCCATGCCATGGCGCAACAGCATCGGGATCTGAACGAAGGTAAACAGGAACGACAGCGGCATGAATAGCCACAGCTTGGCGGCGATCCAGTCGCCGAAGCTGAGCGTATGGCGCAAAGTTTCGTTGAGCGCAGCCAGCACGAAGAAGAAATAGCCCCAATTGCGGGATAGCTTCATCCAGCCTTCATCGGAAAGTCCCTCAAACGCGGCTTCAAGCAAATAGCGCAGCAGCGCCTTGCCGCGATACACGCCGACCAGCAGGGCAATCCCGAACAGCAGATAGATCGCGGTCGGCTTGCGCTGGATCCACACCGGATCCTGCAGGAAGATCGTCAAGCCGCCAAAGCCAATGATGAGCCCGGTGGAGAGCCACAACATAGGGGAGATGCGCCCCAGCTTCCACTTCGATACAACCAGTGCAACGATCGCTGCGACCATGAAGGCGACGGTGCCTTTGATCACCGCCAGCACCTCGCCCACTGCATTTTCGCGATTCTCAGGCGAGAAGTGGCGATAGGTCAGGAAGAATACCAGAATCGGGCCGTAATCGACTGCGACGTTGAGCAAGCTCGATTTGGGCTTCGTCTGAACCGCATTCACGCCTTGATCAGAGCTCATTCGGCTACTCCTGCAATGACCCGTGCGACCAGATCGGGATCGAACGGGCGTAGATCGTCGATCTTTTCGCCAACTCCGATGGCATGGATCGGCAGGCCGTATTGCTCAGCCGCTGCCACCAGCACGCCGCCGCGCGCGGTGCCGTCCAGCTTGGTCATGATAATCCCGGTGACGCCGGCCACTTCCTTGAATGTCTCGATCTGCTGCAGCGCGTTCTGGCCGTTGGTCGCATCCAGCACCAGCACCACATCGTGCGGTGCCTCGGGGTTGAGGCGGCCCAGCACCCGGCGGATCTTGCTCAGCTCG
>JANMKT010000005.1:0-95583 GCA_031372185.1 Novosphingobium sp. | reverse complement strand
GCCGACATAGACGATCGGATTGCCGAGGCCGGTGGCGGCCGAATAGAAAATCCTGTCCTGATCGGCGACCCCCACGGTCATCGCGTTGACCAGGATATTGCCGTCATAGGCCTTGTGGAAATTGGTCTCGCCGCCGACAGTGGGTTCGCCTACGCAATTGCCATAGCCGCCGATGCCGGCAACCACGCCTTGCACCAGATGCTTCATCTTGGGGTGCTTTGGATCGCCGAACCGCAGCGCGTTGAGATTGGCGATCGGCCGCGCGCCCATGGTGAACACATCGCGCAGAATCCCGCCCACGCCAGTTGCCGCGCCCTGATAGGGCTCGATGTAGCTCGGGTGGTTGTGACTCTCCATCTTGAAGATGCAGGCCAAATTGTCGCCGATGTCGATCACCCCGGCATTCTCACCCGGACCGCAGATCACCCATGGTGCCTTGGTCGGCAGTTTCATCAGATGCAACCGGCTCGATTTATACGAGCAATGCTCTGACCACATGACCGAGAAGATGCCGAGCTCGACCAGATTTGGCGCGCGCCCCAGGGCGTGCAGCACGCGGGCATATTCTTCTTCGGACAGCCCGTGGGCAGCGACGACTTCGGGAGTAATTTCGGCCATCCGCGCGCCTTAGCGGTGCGGCGCGCAGTCGGCTAGTCCGCCTGGGGCAGCATTTGCGCGCTTTTCCCCATCCACCACGCCGCCAGCGTGGCGACGCCATAGGCAAACAACGCCAGCAGGCTGGTCCCGGCGGTCACTTCAGGCGCAACCGGGCCAAACCAGTTGACCATTTGCAGCAGCAAAAGAACCCCCGCCAACAGCACCATGCGCGGGCCCGATGGCTGCCGCTTGCGGGCATAGAACCACAGCGCCGCAACAGTAATCCCCAGTTCCAGCGGGATTTCGAGCCACGGATAGTTCCACAGCCCAAAGCCCAGTTTGGGCGGACTGCCGGCCAGCGTCAGATCGGGCATATGGACCAGCAGGTCGAGGCACCAGTGCGACAACACCACCGCCCCACCAATCAGCGCGGCGGTCCGGTTGGTCGTTCCCAGCCAGATCAGCCCCGCAAACGCGCCCGCGAAGACGAAGCTGCCCAGCAGGCTGTGGGTATAGGGCATGTCGTATAGGTCCAGCGGGTTCATTGCGCTGATCCCGGGGGTCATCCGCATGTGTTCGGTCCCGGTCAGCAAGAAGCCAAAGAACGCCCAGTCAACCAGCTGGGCTGCGATAAACAGCGTCCCCAGCCGCGGCGCGCGGGCATGCGTTGCCGCGACCAGCGCAGGTGCCCAATGTCCGACAAACATGCTTTCCCCCCGTATTTCTTATGGCTTTAGATCATGGTTGACCCTTGGCAAGCATTCCCACTGCCCAGGCCGCAATCCCGCTGGCCAGCGCCGTGGCGGCTGCGCCCCATGCAATATCGATCAGCGTTACCTGCACCGGCCAGACTTTCATCGTCGCCTGATTGGTCAGATCATAGGTCGCATAAGCGATCCCGCCCAGCAGCGCGCCGTTGAGCACTGCAAACGGCACGCCCTGAACCAGCCCCGGTCGAACTGCGAACCAGACCATCGCTGCAACATACAGCGCATAAAAGATCAGCGCCGGTGCAGCGCGAAAGCCGGGAGCGAGCAGATCGCCCAATGCCGGGCGGTAAAGATTGGGGCCAGCCCAGCGCAGCCATAGAAAATCGAGCACGCCGAACGACAATCCGGCGGCAGCGTAGGCAGTAATCCACTTCATTTGAGGGTCCCTCTGTTTCGTCGCAGCTTGACCCTTGGCGCTTGCCCGGTCAATGCTCTCTTATGATGGAAGACACAGCAACCGATATTTCCGCCTTGAGTTTCGAAGATGCCCTTCGCGGGCTGGAGGATGTGGTGCGCCGGTTGGAGAGCGGGGAAGTTCCACTCGACGATTCGATCACGCTTTACGAACGCGGGGAAGCCTTGCGCAAACATTGCCAGACCCGGCTCGATGCAGCGCAAGCCCGGATTGAACGGATTGTCTCCGGGCCGGATGGGGTCGCAACCGGAACCCAGCCGTTTGACGATGCGGCAGGCCGCTAAGCGATGACCCTGGCCACCACCGTTGTCGATCCGCTGCTCGCCGATGGCCTTGCCCGGATCGCGGGCGATATTGACGCCGCCTTCGATGCGTTGCTGCCGGTGCCGCAAGATCCCCGCGCCCGGTTGGTCGAAGCCATGCGCTATGCTGCGATTGGCGGTGGCAAGCGGGTTCGCCCGCTGCTGTTGAGCGCCACGGCTGAGCTTTACGGGGTAGACCGGGCTGTGGCGATCCGGGCCGGGATCGCGATCGAATCGATCCACGTCTATTCGCTGATCCACGATGATCTGCCGTGCATGGACGATGATGCGATGCGTCACGGCAAACCCACGCTCCACCGCGCCTTTGACGAGGCGACTGCGGTGCTGGCCGGCGATGCGCTGCATGCTTTTGCCTTTGAAGTGCTGGGTGATCCGCTCAGCGGCGGCGATCCTTTCACCCGGATCGAACTGGTCCAGGCACTGGCCGGGGCGAGCGGCGCAGCCGGCATGGCAGGCGGGCAGATGATGGACATCGCGGCCGAAGGAACAGTGTTCGATCTCCAGACCGTGACCCGGCTCCAGCAGCTTAAGACCGGAGCCCTGCTTGGCGCGGCGGTGGAAATGGGCGCGATCCTGGGTAAGGTGGCGATCGAGGGCAGGGCGCATCTGCGCGGCTATGCCCGCGATATTGGCCTGGCTTTTCAGATTGCCGATGATCTGCTCGATCATGAGGGCGATGAGGCCGCAGCGGGCAAGGCGCTGCGCAAGGACGCCCAGGCCGGCAAGCAGACATTTGTCTCGCTGCTGGGACCGGACCGCGCCCGCGATCAGGCCAGGATGCTGGTCGATCAGGCGATTTCACACCTGGGGCAACACGGCTCAGAGGCTGATTTGATGCGCGCGCTGGCGCGGTATATCGTCGAGAGGGATCGGTAACAATGAAGCAGCGGGTGGGGGTTTATCCGGGCACTTTCGATCCGATCACGCTGGGCCATGCGGATATCATCCGGCGCGGCTCCAAGCTGGTCGACAAATTGATTCTCGGAGTCACCACCAACCCATCCAAGAACCCGATGTTTTCTCCCGACGAGCGCATGGCAATGGTCACACGTGAAGTGACCGATATGGGCCTCGATAATGTCGTCGTGGTAGGGTTCAATGCCTTACTGATGCGGTTCGCTGAAAAACAGGGTGCCAGTGTGATCATCCGCGGGCTGCGGGCCGTGGCGGATTTTGAATATGAGTATCAGATGGCGGGGATGAACCAGCAGATCAACTCGGGGATTGAAACCGTGTTCCTGATGGCCGACGTCAGCCTGCAGCCGATCGCCTCCAAACTGGTCAAGGAAATCGCGCTGTTTGGCGGGGATATCGCGCCGTTCGTCAGCCCTGCTGTGCGCACTGATGTCAATGCCCGGATTGCGATTATCGGCACACTGGGCGATTATTAGTCCCGTTCATTGCCACGACAGCGTAGCGCCGCTATCTCGCCGCATCGCTCAGCCCTTTTACCATGTCCGAGAGCCAAACGCATGAACCGTCGTTCGCTTGCTTTTCCCGCCATTGCCCTAGCACTCGGCTTGTCGTTTGGGGCTTTCCCGGCGCTTGCCAAGAAGGCTCCGCCGCCAGCCCCGATTGCTGCGCCGATGAGCGCGTCGGTTGATGCCGATGTCACGCACGATCCGGAGAACGTCCTGTATCTCGATCTGACGACTGGCGGGCGCGTCGCAATCCGCCTGATGCCGCAATGGGCACCAGCCCATGTTGAACGGATCAAAACCTTGGTGCGCGAAGGTTTTTACAACGGGATCATCTTCCACCGCGTGATCGATGGCTTCATGGCGCAAACCGGCGATCCGACCGGGACCGGTGGTGGCGGCTCGAAGCTGCCCGATCTTAAGGCCGAATTTAACCGGGTTCCGCATATGCGCGGCAGTGTCTCGATGGCCCGTACCGATGCGCCCGATACCGCCAACAGCCAGTTCTTCATCGTGTTTTACCCGCACCTGGCGCTGGACAACAAATACACCAATTTCGGCCGGGTAATCGGCGGAATGGATCTGGCCGATGCCATCGAACGGGGTGAGCCGCCAACCAATCCAAGCAGGATTGCCCAGGCCTCGCTCGCCTCGGAGGGCAAGCCCCGTCCTGCGGTTCAGGCGCCGGTTGCGGTGCCATCGATCACTGCCGCCCAATTGAGCAAATCGACATCGAACTGAGCGCCGTCCCGGACTTGACCCGGGACCGCTGGCCTCATCAACGCAACCCCGGATCGATGTGGCCAGCGATCCCGGGTCAAGCCCGGGATGACGAATCCATGCGCGTCTTTCGACAAGCTCAAGATGATCGGTATATTGAGCTGTGCGCGTAGACTTGTTCGATTTCGATCTCCCACCCGAACGGATTGCGCTGCGCCCGGTGCGTCCGCGCGATGCCGCGCGGATGCTGGTGGTGCCGGGTGAGGGGCCCTTTAGCGATCGCCAGGTCAGCGATCTCCCCGGCCTGCTGCGGGCGGGCGACGTACTGGTGTTCAACGATACCCGCGTGATTCCCGCCCAGCTTGAAGGCAAGCGCGGTGAGGCGCGGATCGGAGCGACACTCCACAAACGGATAGATCTGCGCCGTTGGCAGGCTTTCGTGCGGAATGGCAAACGCCTCCACGTCGGCGATGTGATCGCCTTTCCTGCTGAAGTTTCCGCCATTGCCGAGGTCCGCCATACCGATGGCAGCTGGAACCTGGTATTTGCAGGCGACGAGCCGGTCGAAGTCCTGCTGGAACGCGCCGGAACCATGCCGCTGCCCCCATACATCGCGCTGAAACGCGAGACCGATGATGCGGACCAGCGCGATTATCAAACGATGTTCGCAACCGAAGACGGCGCGGTGGCCGCGCCCACTGCGGCGCTCCATTTCACGCCCGAACTGATGGCTGCGCTTGCTGCGACCGGAGTAGGGCACGAGATGCTGACGTTGCATGTCGGCGCGGGGACTTTCCTGCCGGTGAAAGTGGAAGACACCGACACCCACGCGATGCATTCAGAATGGGGCCGGATCGATGCCGATACAGCAGCGCGGCTTAATGCTGTGCGGGCAGGCGGCGGCCGGGTGATCGCAGTTGGCACCACCAGCCTGCGCCTGCTCGAAAGTGCAACGGGGGAGGATTTGATTATTCGGCCCTTTGCGGGTGATACCGCAATTTTCATCACCCCGGGCTACCGCTTCCGCGCAATCGACGGGCTGATGACCAACTTCCACCTGCCGCGCTCAACCCTGTTCATGTTGGTTTCGGCATTGATCGGGCGGGAGAGGATGCGCAGCGCCTATGCCCATGCAATTGACAGCGGATACCGGTTCTATTCTTATGGGGATGCCAGCCTACTTTTGCCGGGCGAAGGGGAATTAGGATGAAATATCGCAATTATCTGGCCATTTTTTTGGCCGCAGCATCATTCATCAGCTCAGCTAATGCTGCGCCGCCGCTTCCCAATGAAGCACAATTGGCCGAGGCGCTGGGGCAATGCTTTGTCATGCAGACCAACGGCCAGGACAGGTTGGCAGTTGCAAGCTGGATGCTTGCGTCACTCGCTTCGGCTCCGCAGATGGCAGACGTGGCGAAAGTTGATCCAGCCAAAAAGACTGGGTTTGATCAGGGAATGGCCAGATTGTTTACGCGGCTGATGACCCAGGATTGTGCCGCCCAATCCAGTCCGTTGTTCAAGGCCAAAAGCGAGACCGGTTTTAGAACTGCCGGTGAATCTCTGGGAAAGATTGCCATGCAGGAACTCCTCGGAAATCCTGCGGCGAGTGCGGCACTTGGCGCCTATGCCAATTATCTCAACGATGCAGATTTCAAAAAAATGGCTGAGTAAGGTTGGCCCCCTGAACTCAGCTCGAACCCGTAAACAGCGTCTTCGGATCGATAACTGCATCGATCGTGGCATCGTCGGCGGGGAGCAAGCCATCGAGCATCAGCATCGCCAGGCCATGCGCCACGGCCCAGGCTTGAAGCGTCAGCCGTTCCGCCTCTGCCCCGGCGAACTCGGTCGCATAGGCACGCAGCAATCGCGAGGCATCATCATTGCCCAGGCCAGGACCGCCAGCGAATCCGCCATGGGAGAAGGCCAGGCGAAACAGCGCCGGGTGGGCCAGGGCAAAGCGAACATAGGCCCGGCCGGTTGCCGCAAAACCCGCCGGCCCGCCACCGGCTGCCTCAGAGGCGATCCGTTGCGCTTCGCCCAGCCTGGCGATTCCGGCACCCGCCAGCGCCATCTGAAGCGCGCGCTTGTCGGGGAAATGGCGATAGACTGCGGTGGCCGAAACACCCACTATTCGGGCGAGTTCGCGCAAGGAAATCGCTTCTGCATCAGTGCCTTCAAGCGCATTTAGCCCTACTTCGATCAGGGCCGAGCGCAGATCGCCGTGGTGATAGGCGCGGATGGCTGACTTCGATGTTGACACTGTTACCATTCTGGCTATGTTTACGCCATCAACATTAAGACGAGGTTCCCGCCATGGCAAGTGCAGTTGAAGAGGTTATTCGTGGTGTAGTCGGCAAGGGCATCGAAACACTGGCCGGTTTCAACCGCCGCCGGATGGATGAAGACCAGCCGCATCCGTTCCTGACCGGCATCCACACGCCGCTGCATGACGAGCGGACGATCACCGATCTCACAGTCACCGGCACGATCCCGGAGGAACTGTCTGGCCGCTATGTCCGGATCGGGCCCAATCCATTCAAACCCGATCCGCGCGGCCATCACTGGTTCACTGGCGACGGCATGGTCCACGGAGTGCGGCTGTCTGGCGGCAAGGCGGAGTGGTATCGCAACCGCTATATCCGCAGCCAGGTTCTGGAAAGCGCCGGTGGTCCCAAGGCTGCTCCCGGTCCGCGCCGCAGCCCGCGCGATGGGGTTAACACCAATATCATCCAGATGGCCGGCAAAACCATGGCGCTGGTCGAGGCCGGCTCGTTCCCGGTTGAGCTGACCGACGAGCTGGAAAGCGCGGCCTACAGCAACTTCGGCGGTGGCCTGAAAGGCCCGTTCACCGTGCATCCGCACCACGATCCCCTGACCGGCGAATTTCACGCGATCACCTATGATGCGACTAGGCCCGATCAAGTTTATCATGTGGCCCTGGACGCTGCCGGCAAGGTGCTGCGTGAAATCGCCATTCCGGTCGAGCACGGACCTTCGATTCACGATTGCGCGCTGACTTCCCGCTATGTGCTGGTCTTCGATTTGCCGGTCACTTTCTCGATGAAGTCGCTGCTCGCCGGGCACAGCTTCCCCTACCGCTGGAATCCTGAGCACCGTGCCCGCGTCGGCTTGTTGCCGCGCGGTGACGGGGCGGATCAAGTTGTCTGGTGCAATGTCGATCCGTGCTATCTGTTCCACGTCGCAAACAGTTTCGATCGTGCTGACGGCACGGTGGTCGTCGATGTTGCGGTCTATGCTTCGATGTTCGAAGGCGGTTTCGATGGCCCCAACGGCAAGTCGCTCGGCTTTGAACGGTGGGTGATCGATCCGGTCGCCGGCACAGTGGATCGGCAGACGATTGACGCCAATCCGCAAGAGTTCCCTCGCCCGGATGAGCGTTTCTTCGGTCAGGACTATCGCTATGCCTGGTCGATCGGTTTGCCGGAAGAGTTCGACCCGCAATTCCCCGGCAGCATGCCGCTCTACCGCTATGACCTCAAGACCGGAAAACGTACTGCGCATGATTTCGGCCCGGCCCACGTGCCCGGTGAGTTCGTCTTCGTGCCTAGCAGCGCCGATGCGCCCGAAGGCGATGGCTGGATGATGGGATATGTCATAGATACCGCCACGGAGACCACCGAACTGGTGATTCTCGATGCTGCAGACATGGCCGCCGAACCCGTCGCGCGGGTCTGTATCCCGCACCGCATTCCGCCGGGATTCCACGGTAACTGGCTGCCAGATGCAGGCTGATCTCGACTAGCCAGGCCGGGATGCCAGTCTACGCTGCCGTCCAGCCAAATCTGGCAATTCAGAGGATCAGGCGAGCGCCGCTTGCGGATCTCTGCGTCCGATTCTGGCGATCAGCCATTTGGTAACCGGGGCTATCCGGCGTTCCACGGCAATGTGGAGCAATCGGGCCAGGGCAAGACTAACGATAGCACCCAGGGTAAAGCGGGTCAGCAATGCAGCCAGTCCTGTCTGGGAAGGCGAGACACTGCCGATAAGCTGCGCGACAATGAAGTGCACAAGATAAATGGCATAGGAATTTTGCCCGAAAGTTTCGAGCAACCGCGACCGCAGGTCGCCTTTGACCGCGAGGTAGACCAGTGCCGACATGCCCACAGCGACTGTCATAAAATTATGCCCGATAAGAGCGCCGACCAGCGAAAACACGCTGGCGGCATACACCTCTCTTCGTCCGATCCCGTCCCGGAAAGCAAAATGCAGATAGCATCCGATCAGGAAGATCGGGCATTGATTGAGGAAATTGAAGTACAGAAAGCTGTCGAGGAGTTGCGGGTCGTTACCAAAAACTCCAGACGCCAGCATGCTTACCATCAAACGCTGCTGCCCGAAATAATAGAGCAGGAAGATCAGTCCGGCCAGGCCAAGATAGATCCGGCGCCGACTGCCGATCACGCCAATCACCAGCGGGAAAAGCAAATAGAAGCTCATTTCTACGGCAATGGACCAGCCACCGGGAACGACATTGTTGATTGCGTGCGGCCAGAAACCTTGGAGAAACAGCATGGTCAGCCCAATGTCGGCTCCGGTCATGCCATCATGCGCCCAGTATGACGGGCCAGTGCCATTGACTGCGATATAAAACAGGGCCGATAGCCAGAACAGGGGTGCGATCCGCATGATGCGCCGAATGTAGAACTTGGCCGTCCGATGCTGTTCAGTTTCGCGCTGCTCCCACATGTGGCACATGGTCAAAGCGCTGATGAAAAAGAACAATTGGACGCCAAGTTTTCCCAGATTGAAAAAGGAATTAACGTAAGCAATTGTGCTTGGTGTGACCATGGCGGTGTGGAAAGCTACTACACTCAGGATGGCTATGCCGCGCAGCACATCAAAGCTGCGCAACCTCTGTCCTGTCGTCGCGACTACACTCGTCATGATACCTGGTCCCAATTATCGCCAGGATCGAACGGCTAACCTGCTGAAGCTAGGAAATGGTTAACGCGCTACCCGCGGGCCCATTTCGGACTTGGCGAAACACAGACCCAGCAGCTAGGCGCATTGCATGTCACAGCGTTTCGCCTTCACCATCGCCGCCACTGACGGCAAGGCCCGCACCGGCGCCATCCAGATGCACCGGGGCGAAATCCGCACCCCCGCCTTCATGCCGGTCGGCACCGCCGCCACGGTCAAGGCAATGAAGCCCAAGAGCGTGCGGGCGACCGGCGCGGATATCATCCTCGGCAATACCTATCACCTGATGCTCCGGCCCGGCGCAGAACGGGTCGCGCGATTAGGCGGGCTCCATAAATTCATGAACTGGGATCGCCCGATCCTGACCGACAGCGGCGGCTATCAGGTTATGAGCCTGAGCGAGCTGCGCAAGATTACCGAGGACGGGGTGACCTTCGCCAGCCATCTTGACGGCTCAAAGCATCTGCTCACCCCGGAACGCTCGATGGAAATCCAGCGGCTGCTCGGCAGTGACATCGTCATGGCGTTCGATGAATGCCCGCGCGCCGATGCGGGGCGCGATGTGATCGCAGCCTCGATGCAGATGAGCATGCGCTGGGCCCAGCGCAGCCGCGCCGGGTTCGACAGCGGCGGCGAGCATGCGGAAGCCGCGGCGCTGTTCGGGATCCAGCAGGGCGCGCTGCACGAGGACTTGCGCCGGGAAAGCGCCGATGCGTTGCGCGACATCGGCTTCGATGGCTATGCAATCGGCGGGCTGGCGGTGGGCGAGGGACAGGCGGCGATGTTCAGCGTGCTCGATTTCGCCCCCGGCCAACTGCCCGAAGATCGCCCGCGTTATCTGATGGGGGTGGGCAAGCCCGATGATCTGGTCGGCGCGGTTGAGCGGGGCATCGACATGTTCGATTGCGTCCTCCCCAGCCGCTCAGGCCGCAATGGCCAGGCCTTCACCTGGGCGGGAGCGCTCAACCTGCGCAACGCCAAAAACGCCGAAGACCTCGCCCCGCTGGACGAGCGTTGCCCGTGCGATGCCTGCCGCAACTACAGCCGCGCCTATCTCCACCACCTGACCAAGTCCGGCGAAATCCTCGGCGCGATGCTGCTGACCGAGCATAATCTGACGTTTTACCAGCAGCTGATGGCCGGGATGCGGGATGCGATTGGGGCGGGGCGGTTTGCGGGGTTTGTGGCGGATTTCAGGCGGGGGTATTTGGGGTGCTAAACGTTGAGAATGCCCTGTCCGCCCTTGAGGTGGCTGGCCCGCGTTTCCACGCGGCTGGCTTTCTTTACCGGGCTGATTAGTGGCGGCAGCTTGGGTTTTATACCTTGGAACAGTTCGGCCAGTGTCACGATCTGTAAGGCAGGTAGACGCTGGCCTACATTTGAATCTCCACCGAACTGGATCTCGACTAGTGGATGGCTTGCGGCTTCGTCACGCATCCCTTTGGTCGGCAGGCCTTTCATAATGAACAAGCCAAATTGATGACCGTCCCGCTGCATAACGCGGCCCAGATCACGAACCATGTTAGGGTTTACATTGTCGCCTGCTTTGACGCTGATCACCCCAGTTTTGATCGAACGAACATTGCTCCGATTGGGATCGACCCATTCATAGTTGAACCAACCGCCCACCCCTTTGTCGCCACCCTTCTTCTCGCGCGGATAGCCCCCAACTTGCCAGCAAATCCACTGTTGAAACTGGTGAGGGTCTTCCAAGGCCAGTCTCTGAGCGGATTCAAGGTCTTTGGGCACACCGATGGTTTCAAATTCGATTCCCGGATAACCTTCGCGCATCCGGTGTTCGATCATGCCAATAGCGACATGCGTAACGTCAATGCCAAGCCACTTTCGCCCCAGCTTCTGTGCTGCATCGACCGCAGTGCCGCAGCCGCAGAATGGATCTAACACCACATCACCGGGGTTAGACGATGCAGTGATTATCCGTTCGAGCAAGGCGCGGGGTTTTTGTGTAGGGTAACCAAGGCGTTCGGCAGCTTGGGAAGCCAATGGACCAATGTCGGTAATCACATCCTGAATGGGCGATCCACGGTCACTCTCCAGATAGCGCTTGAATTGCGGAACTTTTCCCTTTGGGGGCCAGTAAATAAGGTCAATATCATCCAGCCTATCAAGCTTGCCCTGCGGAGTGAGTGATTCGAAGTCGCCATTGATTCCGGCTCGACGAATAGCCCCAGTTGGGATGGCCCAATGTCTGCCCGCCGTAGTGGGGTCATATTCGCGCCATGGTTTTCCCGAATCGCCATACCTAATTCCCGCACCGGTAAGGTCACCGATCCTGAAGCGGCCCTTCTCATCGCTGAATCGATAGAACCGATCTAGATATTTTTCATCATATGATTCGAACGCTTCATTCCAAAGCGAGGCATCACTTCTGTCGTAATAGAAAATCGTGTCGT
This sequence comes from Novosphingobium sp., assembly GCA_031372185.1. Taxonomy (GTDB): domain Bacteria; phylum Pseudomonadota; class Alphaproteobacteria; order Sphingomonadales; family Sphingomonadaceae; genus Novosphingobium. Next base: position 83,985 of record JANMKT010000005.1, on the reverse strand, counting down.
GAACTGGTCCCCAGCGCTTAGCACTGTTGTGGCCCGAGGTTCGTTTCCAGATGATTTCACTGCGAAAATTCTCCGCCCCAAACACTGCGTCCATCACCAGCTTGAGGTAGTGGCTCGCGGTCGGATCGCAGTGCAGATAGAGGCTGCCGGTCGGCCGCAGCACCCGGTGCAGTTCGACCAGTCGCACTGCCATCATCGCAAGGTAGGCCATCAGCGGGTTCTCACCGATGGCGCTGTGCATCGCCTGCATCATCACCGTCAGCGGACGGTTGGTGCCAGCGGCAATATCCATCAGCGCGTTCTGGGCGCTGGTCCCCCAGGTCCAAGTATCGTCAAACGCCTCGATACTTGGACCTGGGGGACCAAGTATCGTCAAACGCCTCGATACATGCGTCCGCCCCGCTGCCGCTGGCCGACTTGAACAGCACATTATAGCCAGCATTTGAATTGAACGGGGGATCAAGGTAGATCAGATCGATGCATTCGTCGGGGAACTGCGAGGCATCGCGCAGTACCTCCAGATTGTCGCCGTAGTAAAGCCGGTTGGTCATAATTGTTGTGTGCCACGGCGAGGGGCGATGGTGCAATCCCCGCACTCGCAACAGGCGCAATTTACCCCAAACCAAAAAGGGCGGCCCTTGCGGACCGCCCTCTTTTGCATCGTCATCCCCGGCTTGACCGGGGATCGCTGCCCTCGTCGGTCCGGCCTCGCATCGATGAGGCCAGCGGTCCCCGGTCGAGCCGGGGACGACGGGGTTAGCGCGAGTAGAACTCGACCACCAGATTGGGTTCCATCTTCACCGGATAGGGCACTTCATCCAGCGTGGGTACGCGCACGAAAGTGATCTTGTCGGTGCCGTCGGGCGAGACGTAATCGGGGATTTCGCGTTCGGCCAGGCCTTGCGCTTCGATGATCAGCGCCATTTCCTTGGCCTTCTTACCAAGGCTGACGATGTCACCGGGGCGGACGCGGCGGCTGGCGATGTTGCAGGTCACGCCGTTTACCTGGATGTGGCAATGCGAAACGATCTGGCGGGCCGAGAAGATCGTCGGCGCGAACTTGGCGCGGTACACCACCATATCCAGGCGCTGCTCAAGCAGGCCGATCAAATTCTGGCCGGTATCGCCCTTCAGGCGGGCGGCTTCGGCGTAGGTGCGCTTGAACTGCTTTTCGGTGACATCGCCGTAATAGCCGCGCAGCTTCTGCTTGGCGCGGAGCTGGGTGCCGAAATCGGAAACCTTGCTCTTGCGGCGCTGGCCGTGCTGGCCGGGGCCATAAGCACGGCGGTTGACCGCGCTCTTGGGGCGGCCCCAGATGTTCTCGCCCATCCGGCGATCGAGTTTATACTTCGATGCTTTACGCTTCGACATGCGTTCGTCCTTCAATCTGCTGCGCGCGGGCCAAGGCCCACATGCCGTGTGATGCCGGGCTGAAACCGCCCGATCTTCGCTTCCGGAACCGCACCATCTCGCCAAACTACGAGATGCGACCGCTGCTTCACCGGAGTGCAGGGTCAATTGCGAAGGCGCGCCATTGGCGGGGTGGGGGGCGAAAGTCAAGCTTTGTCGGGTTTGCTCGGGCGGCGCGGCGGACGAAAATTCGGATCGCGGGCCATTGCGGTGAGCACACCGCGCAGAGTTCTGACTTCCAGATGGTTCCAGCCCGGCTTGGTCAGGATGGTGCGCAGAGTTCGCCGGGTCGATCCGGCGCGGGCCGGCGGAAGGAAATAGTCGCGCGGTTCGAGTAGAGCGATGAACTGGGCAATCATCCCTTCCAGCTCGTCCTGCGGGGCGGGAGGGAGGATTTCCTCGACCGTCGGCTGCGCCAGCGGCTGCCCCCGCGACCATTCATAGGCGCACAGCATCACCGCCTGGGCAAGGTTGAGCGAGGCGAATTCGGAATTGATCGGCACGGTGATAATCGCCCGGGCCAGCGCGACATCGTCGGTGTCCAGCCCCGATCGCTCCGGCCCGAACACAAAGGCTGAGCGACCGGGCTCGCGATAAACCGCAATGGCCGCCTGTTCGGGCGTCAGCACCGGTTTGGTCACGCCGCGCTTGCGCACCGTGGTGGCATAGACATGAGCGCAATCGGCGACCGCTTCGGCGAGCGTCTCGAACACGCCTGCGCGCTCCAGCACCACATCGGCACCGGCTGCCGATGGTCCGGCAGAGGGATTGGGCCAACCATCGCGCGGGGCAACCAGCCTGAGCTCGGTCAGCCCGAAGTTGAGCATCGCGCGGGCTGCCTTGCCGATATTCTCGCCCAGCTGGGGGCGGACAAGCACGATGACGGGCTTGCGTTGGTCTGCCGGTTGATCAGTCTTTCCCGACATCGCTCACCGAACTGGCAAATTCCTCGAAATCGCGGGCTTCGCTGAAATCGCGATAGACCGAGGCGAAGCGGATATAGGCGACGCTGTCGAGGGCGCGCAGGCCGTCCATCACCATTTCGCCGATCCGCTTGGCGGGCACTTCGCTGTCGCCCAGCGTTTCGATCTGGCGCTGGATACCGGAGACCAGCTGGTCGAGCCGCTCCTGCGCGATCCCGCGCTTGCGGCAGGCGAGTGCGACCGATTGCTCGATCTTGCCGCGATCGAACGGTTCTCGCCGAATAACACCACTGGCGCCGCCGCTTTTGATCACCACAATATCGCGCAGCTGGACGCGCTCAAACGTCGTGAACCGCGCGCCGCAGCTTTCACACTGGCGGCGGCGGCGGATCGACGTGTTGTCCTCGGTCGGACGGCTGTCCTTCACCTGGCTGTCATCATGCGCGCAGAACGGACAGCGCATCGGTTAGGGACGAAGCCTTTTGTAGAGCATGAAACCGGCACCAGCGAGCAAGCCGATCGGCCACGTCACCACTGGCAATACGGCACCGGCAATAGCACCGATCGCGGCGCCGGTCAGCACCGGCTTGGTTGAGGGGTGGTGCATGCCTTCTTTGGCCATGCCGACGATTTCTTCGCGGGCATCGCCGATCAGGTCATTGCCTTGATTCGGATCCTGGGGAGCATTCATCGCTTACATCTCCGGGTAAATGGGGAAACGATTGCACAGCTCTTCAACCCGGGCCCGCACCCGTGTTTCGACCTGCGCATCGCCGTCGTCCCCATTGTGGGCCAATCCGTCTACCACTTCGGCGATCAGCTTGCCAATGGTGGTGAACTCCTCTGCTCCGAATCCGCGTGTGGTCCCGGCCGGGCTGCCAAGGCGGATGCCAGACGTGACAAATGGAGAGCGGGTATCAAACGGCACGCCGTTCTTGTTGCAGGTCAGAAACGCGCGGCCGAGGCCCTTTTCGGCCGATTTGCCGGTTACGTTCCTGGCGGTGAGATCAACCAGCATCAGGTGGTTGTCGGTCCCGCCCGAAACGATCCTGAGGCCACCTGCGGCCAGCGATGCGGCCAGCGCGCGGGCATTGGTGACCACTTGCGCAGCATAGGCCTTGAATTCCGGCTGGAGCGCCTGGCCAAAAGCGACTGCTTTGGCGGCGATCACATGCATCATCGGGCCGCCCTGCATGCCGGGGAACACCGCGCTGTTGAACTTCTTGGCGAGGTCCTCATCATTGGTCAGGATTATGCCCGAACGGGGGCCACGCAGGCTCTTGTGCGTGGTGCTGGTCACGACATGGGCATGGGGGAAGGGGTTGGGGTGTGCGCCGCCTGCCACCAGGCCGGAAAAATGCGACATATCGACCATCAGCCAGGCGCCAATCTCGTCGGCAATTTGCCGGAAAGCCGCAAAGTCCCACACCCGCGAATAGGCGGTGCCGCCAGCGATGATCAGCTTGGGCTTGTGTTCGCGCGCCAGGCGCACAACCTCGTCCATATCGAGCAGCTCGTCGTCCTTGCGCACGCCGTAGGGGATCGGATTGAACCATTTGCCGCTCATGTTGACCGGCGAGCCGTGCGTGAGATGCCCGCCCGAATTGAGATCAAGCCCCATGAAGCTGTCGCCGGGATTGAGCAAGGCGAGGAACACCGCCTGGTTCATCTGGCTACCCGAATTGGGCTGAACATTGGCAAAATCGCATCCAAACAATGCTTTGGCGCGGTCAATTGCCAGCGTTTCTACCACATCGGCATATTCGCAGCCGCCATAGTAGCGCTTGCCTGGATAGCCCTCGGCATATTTGTTGGTGAGGACACTGCCGGTGGCTTCCAGCACAGCCAGGCTGGTGATGTTCTCAGAGGCGATCAATTCGATCTTGTGCTGCTGGCGCCCCAGTTCGCCGCGGATTGCCGCATAAATTTCGGGATCGGCCGAGGACAGAGTCTCGGTAAAAAAGCCGGCTGAGCGGATCATCGCGGGGGCTTCGGCGGTCAGGGTCATGCGGAGACTCCGGCAGGGGGATTGGTGAGTTTGTCGACGCGGCCATTATGGCGGCCACCGCCAAAGGGGGTGGTCAGAAATGCCTCGACGCAGACCTTGGCCATGTCGCTGCCGGTCAACCGCGCGCCCATGGCGATGATATCAGCGTCATTATGCTCACGCGCAAGCTTGGCTGAGAGCGGCTCGGACACCAACGCGCAGCGCACTTTCGGGTTGCGGTTGACCGCGATCGAAATGCCAATGCCCGAGCCGCACAGCGCGATACCGCGCTCAGCCTGACCCGAGGCGACATAATCTGCCAGCCGGTAGCCAAAATCAGGATAATCGACCGAAGCCTCGCTATCCGGGCCAAGATCGGTAACCGCGTGACCTAATCCGGTCAGCCAGGCGGCAAGTTCACCCTTGAGGGCGAAACCGGCGTGATCGGAAGCTATTGCAATGCGCATGGGCGAAGTAGCCTAAAGCTTGGGGAGAATCGCTGTGCACCTTTAGTCGCGAGCGCAGCGCAATGCCAGCACAGCGCGTGCCACTTTCCCCATTCTACCGCGCAGAAGTAGCTACGCTAATATCTTGATCAAGCGAATCAACAAAATTACTGATCGAGGAAGCTGCGCATCTTGCGTGACCGGCTCGGGTGCTTGAGTTTCCGCAGTGCCTTCGCCTCAATCTGACGGATCCGTTCGCGCGTCACCGAGAACTGCTGGCCGACTTCTTCCAGCGTGTGATCCGTGTTCATGCCGATCCCGAAACGCATCCGCAGCACGCGTTCCTCACGCGGGGTGAGCGAGGCCAGAACCCGTGTGACAGTTTCCTTGAGGTTGGCCTGGATCGCAGCATCGACCGGGATCACTGCGTTCTTGTCCTCGATAAAATCGCCCAGATGCGAATCCTCCTCGTCGCCGATCGGCGTTTCGAGACTGATCGGCTCCTTGGCGATCTTCATCACCTTGCGGACTTTTTCGAGCGGCATGGAGAGGCGCTCGGCCATTTCCTCCGGCGTAGGCTCGCGGCCGTGCTCATGGAGGAACTGACGGCTGGTGCGGACCAGCTTGTTGATCGTTTCGATCATGTGGACAGGAATACGGATCGTGCGGGCCTGATCGGCGATGCTGCGGGTGATCGCCTGACGGATCCACCAGGTGGCGTAGGTGCTGAACTTGTAACCGCGCCGATACTCGAACTTGTCAACTGCCTTCATCAAGCCAATGTTGCCTTCCTGAATAAGATCAAGGAATTGCAGGCCTCTATTCGTGTATTTTTTAGCAATCGAGATCACCAGACGCAAATTCGCCTCAACCATTTCCTTTTTGGCGATCCGCGCTTCGCGCTCGCCCTTCTGGACCATATTGACGATGCGGCGAAACTCGCCCAGCGACATGCCCGTATTGGCAGCGATATCGGCGATCTCTGCGCGAATCCGTTCGACCGGATCTGCTTCATTCTCGGCAAAGGCAGCCCATTTCTTGTCCTTGGCCGCCATATTTGCCAGCCAGGCATCATCAAGTTCGCGCCCGACATAGCTGTCGAGGAAGTCCTTGCGGTTAACCTTGTGACGCTCTGCCAGACGCAGCATCTGACCGCCAAGCGTGGTCAGGCGGCGGTTGAATGCGTAAAGGTTATCAACCAGATACTCAATCTTGCTCGCGTGGAACTTTACGCTTTCCACCTGTGCAGTCAGCTCTTCGCGCAGGGCATGATATTGCTTTTCCTTGGCCGCCGGGAAATCATTGCCAAGACCAAATGCTTCGAGCCGGTTTAGCTGGATCTTCTCGAACTTCTTGAAAACCTGGGTGATCAGCGCGAATTTTTCGAGCGCCTCAGGCTTCAGCTGGGCTTCCATCTGGGCCAGCGAGAGGGTGTTGTCCTCCTCCTCTTCCTCAACCGGGCGGCGTGCACGGCGTTCGGTTCCGTCGTCGTCCTCTTCTTCGGCTTCGGGCTCTTCCTCGACTTCTTCTTCTTCCTTGAACGAAGGGCCAGCCGTTTTCTCGCTGATTTCGCCGTCGGCTTCTTCCTCATTCCCTTCGGCCATGGCTTCGGGCGCGGGTTCCTTGGACAGCATCGCATCAAGATCGAGGATCTCGCGCAGTTGCATTTCGCCGGCGTTGAGCGCTTCGGACCACATAATGATCGCGTGGAACGTGATCGGGCTTTCGCACAGCCCCAGAATCATCGTGTCACGGCCGGATTCGATCCGTTTGGCGATGGCGATTTCACCCTCACGGCTGAGCAGCTCGACCGCGCCCATTTCGCGCAGGTACATCCGCACCGGATCATCGGTGCGCTCGATGATTTCCTTCTTCTTGACCAGATCCGGGCGATCAGCGGGATTATCGACCTCGTCGACTTCATCGATCGCAGGATCTTCAGCCTCAGCCGCATCATCGTCGGTTTCAACGATATTGACGCCCATTTCCGAGATCGCGGCCATGATGTCCTCGATCTGGTCGGCGGACATCTGGTCTTGCGGAAGGGCCTCATTGAGCTCATCCATCGTGATCACGCCGCGCCGCTTGGCGCGGGCGATCAGCTTCTTGATCGAGGCATCGTTGAGGTCAATCAGGGGGGCGTCGCCGCCTTCGTTCCCGCTGCCGATGTTATCTTCGTCTTCCATTAGTCCGCCATAGGTTTGGGGGCCTCACCCGAAGGTTCCGCCGCTCGCGCGCTGGCCATTTGCCGCAGACGCGCATTTAATTCCAGCTTTCTCTTACGCAACCGATCAACCTCGGCCAGCGCAACTTCCCCGTCATGCTCAAAACGGCCCATTGCCACTGCAATCGCCCGCTCCAGAGCCGGTCCTTCGACCAATACCCCGATTGCCGTTCCCAACGCTTCTGCCGCTTCTGCCGCATCAACATCATCCCGCAGGAAGCTATATTTGATGTTGCCATATTCTGCAGGAGCAGGGGCCGCCAGCTTCCGCTCTGTCAATATGGTGGATAGTGCGCCGCTTTCAAGCGCTCTGCCGCTATCGGCGGCATCAATCAGCGCATCAAAGCGCGGATCGGCAAGGTTCGCGCGCGCCAGTTGCTCGGAATGGGGCAGAATTTCCAAAGGCCAGCGCAGCAGTCCAGCTACGACCGCTGCAGCCAGCGCTGCGATTGCACCGCCGCCAAGCGATCGGCGCAGTTTTTGTACGCTGGCAGCAGATGGCCCCTGGGTTGGCTGCGGTCCCCACTTGCCCAATTTGCCGCGCGGGGTTGGCCGCCAATCCTGCTGCTCGCGCCGGGGGAAGGCAAAGCTGGAGAACCGTTCCTGCAATTCGCGCCGATACAGCGCCTTGATATCCGGGTCTGCGATGGTTTCTACGTGGTCCATCAGCCGCGCCTTGAGCCCAGCCTTGTCCTCGGGCGTGTCCAGCGGGGCGGCCGTGTGCTCATGCTCCCACAGCGTGTCGAGCAGGCTGTGCGCCTTGCCTAGCAGCGTCTCCATCGCCGCCGGGCCATCGCGCTTAAGAATATCATCGGGGTCCATGCCGGCGGGCAGCCGCACGATTCGCAAGCTATGCGCCGGGCGGAGCAGCGGGAGCGCCCGCACCACTGCTCGCATTGCGGCGCGCTGGCCCGCCGCATCGCCATCGAAACATAGGATCGGCGTTTCGACCAGCCGCCACAGCATTTCGATCTGCCGCTCGGTCAAAGCGGTGCCGAGCGGCGCGACGACATCGCCGATATCCGCTGCCGCCAGCGCGATCACATCCATATAGCCTTCGACCACGATCAGCCGCCCGCTCTGGCGTGAGATCGGCCCGGCGCGGTGGAGATTGTAAAGCGTGCGGCCCTTGTCGAACAGCGGCGTATCGGGGGAATTGAGGTATTTCGGCGCATCGGTTTTGGCTGCATCCAGTATCCGGCCCCCAAACGCGATCACCCGGCCACGGGCATCCTCGATCGGCAGCATCAGGCGGCCGCGGAACCGGTCGTATGGCTCCTTGTCATCGACCACGATCCGCAGGCCAGCCTCGACCAGCTGTTCCTTTTCGAACGAAGTCAGCGCCTGGGCCAGCGCCTGGCGGCCATCGGGGGCAAAGCCAAAGCCGAACCGCGCCACGGTATGCGCATCGAAGCCGCGTGTGGCGAGATAGGCGCGGGCTTTGGCTCCCTCTGGCGCGGCGAGCATCTCGGCGAACCAAGCCTGTGCTGCCGTCATGACGTCGTGCAAGGAATTGCGCTGCTCGGCCGCTTGGGCTGCGCGCGGGTCCGCGGCGGGGACTTCAAGGCCTGCCTCAGACGCCAGCTCCTTCACCGCATCCATGAAGGCCAGCCCGCGCTGATCGGTCATCCAGCGAATCGCATCGCCATGCGCTCCGCAGCCGAAGCAGTGGTAAAAACCCTTGGCATCATTGACCGTGAAGCTGGGCGATTTCTCGTTGTGGAATGGGCAACAGGCCTTGAACTCATGCCCCGCCTTGGTCAGCCGCGTCGTCCGCCCGATCACGCTGGACAGCGTGATCCGGGTGCGCAGTTCGTCCAGCCATTGGGGGGAGAGGCTCATTTTAGTTCAGCGCAGCCTTAACCAGCCCGCTCGCCTTGCTCATATCGAGCTGGCTGCCGTGGCGGGATTTCAGCTCGGCCATGACGCGCCCCATATCCTTGACGCTCGACGCGCCAAGTTCCGTCTTGATCGCCTCAATCGCCGCCGTAGTTTCAGCCTCACTCATCTGCGCGGGCATGAAGCTCTCGATCACGGCCAGTTCGGCTTTCTCCGCATCGGCCAGTTCCTGGCGGCCGCCTTGTTCATACAGCGCGATCGATTCGCGGCGCTGTTTGCCCATCTTCTGCAGCACTTCCACCACCAGCGTGTCATCTTCTGGCACAACCGACGAAGTACGCAGTTCGATGTCGCGATCCTTGAGCTTGGCGAGGATCAGGCGGACGGCATTCAGGCGCGGCTTATCGCCAGCTTTCATCGCCGCAATTTGCGCGGACTTGATCTCTTCGCGGAGCATTCTTTGTGATTCCTGTGGATTGCGGCCCTGCGGCGGGGGAAAGCGCCCTTCTAACCGGGATTATCCGCTTTTCCTAGGCGGGCTTGGGGTTGACCAATCGGGGGCAGGGGTCTAGCCGCCATCCCTTAGCAACATCGCCAGAATCCCTGCTTACGGAGCGCCTTCACCATGGCCGACCCCGCCCCCTCGTTTGCGCCCAAACCCGATGGCGCGACGGGCGTTCTGGTGCTCGCCGATGGCTCGGTGGCGTGGGGCAAGGGCTTTGGCGCGACCGGCAGCGCGGTCGGCGAAGTCTGCTTCAACACCGCGATGACCGGCTATCAGGAGGTGATGACCGATCCCTCCTATGCCGCGCAGATCGTCACCTTCACCTTTCCGCATATCGGCAATGTCGGCACCAACGACGAAGACCTTGAAGCCCATGTCGATGGCGCGGTCGGCTGCGTGGTGCACGAGGACGTCACGCCTTCCTCCAATTTCCGCGCACAGGGCGAATTTGGCGAGTGGCTGGCGCGCAAAGGCAAGATCGGACTTTCCGGCATTGACACCCGCGCGCTGACCCGCCGCATCCGCTTGGGCGGAGCGCCCAATGCGGTGATCGCCCATTCGCCCGAGGGCAAATTCGACATTCCGGCCCTGATCAAGCGCGCCGCCGAATGGCCAGGGCTGGAAGGCATGGACCTCGCCCGCGTGGTCACCCGCGACGAGGTGGAGAACTGGGAAGGCGGCATCTGGTCGCTCGGCAAGGGCTTTGGCCGCTCACCGCGTGGCGTTCCTGTTGGAGAGAAGGGGCGCCCCCACGTGGTGGCGGTCGATTACGGCGCGAAGGACAATATCTTCCGCAGCCTCGTAAAAGCGGGCGCGAAAGTGACCATCGTGCCGGCGCAGACCAATCTCGATGGCGTGCTGGCGCTGGAGCCGGACGGGGTGTTCCTCTCCAACGGTCCGGGCGATCCGGCGGCGACCGGCGCCTATGCCGTGCCGATGATCCAGGGGCTGCTCGCCCGCGACATTCCGATCTTCGGGATATGCCTCGGCCACCAGATGCTCGGCATTGCAGCGGGCGCGCAGACCACCAAGATGCACCAGGGCCACCGGGGGGCGAACCACCCGGTCCAGCGCAAATCTGACGGCGTGGTGGAGATCACCTCGATGAACCACGGGTTTGCGGTGGATGGGGCGAGCTTGCCCGAGGGAGTGGAGGAAACCCACGTTTCGCTGTTCGATGGGTCGAACTGCGGGATTTCGGTCAAGGGCAAGCGGGCGTTCGGGGTGCAGTATCACCCCGAGGCATCACCGGGACCGCAGGATAGTTTCTATCTGTTTGAGCGGTTTGTGGGGATGTTGGGGTGATGGATGAAGGCGAAACCCTCATCGAGGATCTCGTAATACTGGCTGCAAGCGTCCAGATGGGAACCGATGTGTCACCAATCAACTTGATCGCGGAAATTCAAAGCAGGAAAGCTGATTGGCCTATCATAACTGTGTCTCAATTGATCGATGAACTTGAAGCCCGGTCATTAGGTCAAATCAGGCCACCCCAAGGAGACGCTGGGGGGCGAGAGTTTCTAATTAATTCTCATGGAGTGAGTTTTGCACGGCAGATCACAGAGCGTCGGCGTCCAAAGTCCTTCGTAGAGAAACTGGGTCAATGGACTCGGACGGATTGGATCGCATTTGGTGCCTTCGTCATTTCCTGCCTTTCGCTTTTGGTCTCAATATGCGCTTTGACAAAGTCAGACAACTAATGCCCAAACGCGCTGACATCTCCTCGATCCTCGCCCTTGGCGCTGGGACTCCCCTCCCCGTCGGGGAGGGGTTGGGGGTGGGGGTGGGGGAGCGAGGCGTAGCCTTGCGTCCTCCTCTCGGTGTGGAACCCCCATCCCCAACCCTTCCCCAACGGGGAAGGGGGTTAAGCGGGGTCGTCTTCGAACCAGTCGGTGCGGTTGGTGGCGAGGGCGAGGGCTTCAGTGATCCTCAGAACCACGCCATCGGTATTGCTCAGCACATCGTTGTTCCAGAAGCGGATTACCCTGTAGCCGTGGCCTTCGATCATGCGAGTTCGCGCCTCGTCGGTCGAACTGTCGGCGTGCTGCCCGCCATCGACTTCGATCACCAGCTTAACGCGGCGGCAGGCGAAATCGACGATTGCTCCGCCGATCTGGAATTCGCGGGTGAACTGGACACCAAGCTGCTTGGCGCGCAGTCGCGACCACAGGCGTATCGCTGCATCGGTCGGTTCGCGCCGCAGCTTCTGTGCAATCGGTGTAAGGCGCTTCCTGGCCATCAACACATTCCCTCAAGACTCCCCTCCCCGTCGGGGAGGGGTTGGGGGTGGCGGCTCCGCACATCGATCAGACGAAGAACCCCCAACCCAACCCTTCCCCGATGGGGAAGGGCTTCGATAGCTCTAGTAGCGAAGATCGTATAAATGCCCAAACGCACTGACATCTCCTCGATCCTCGTAATCGGCGCTGGCCCGATCATTATCGGCCAGGCCTGCGAGTTCGATTATTCGGGCACGCAGGCGATCAAGGCGTTGAAGGAGGAGGGCTACCGGGTCGTCCTGGTCAACTCCAACCCCGCCACGATCATGACCGATCCCGAGTTTGCCGACGCCACCTATATCGAACCGATCACCCCCGAGGTAGTTGCCAAGATCATCGAGAAGGAACGCCCTGACGCGGTGTTGCCGACGATGGGCGGGCAAACCGCGCTCAACACCGCGCTGGCGCTGTTCAACGATGGCACGCTGGCGAAATACGGCTGCATCATGATCGGTGCCGATGCCGAGGCGATTGACAAGGCCGAGGACCGGATGAAATTCCGTGACGCGATGGACAAGATCGGGCTCGAATCCGCGCGTTCCGGCATCGCTCACAATGTCGACGAGGCGTTCGCGGTGCTCGAACGCACCGGGCTGCCCTCGATCATCCGGCCCAGCTTTACCCTTGGCGGCACCGGCGGCGGAGTTGCCTATAACAAGGCCGAGTTCGAAGCGATTGTTCGCAGCGGGATCGATGCCTCGCCCACCAACGAAGTGCTGATCGAGGAATCGCTGCTCGGGTGGAAAGAGTTCGAGATGGAGGTCGTGCGCGACCGCGCCGACAATTGCATCATCATCTGCGCGATCGAAAATGTCGATCCGATGGGCGTCCACACCGGGGATTCGATCACTGTCGCCCCGGCGCTGACGCTGACCGACAAGGAATACCAGATCATGCGCAACGCATCGATCGCGGTATTGCGGGAAATCGGCGTAGAAACAGGCGGTTCCAACGTACAGTTCGCAGTCAACCCGAAGGACGGCCGGTTGATCGTGATCGAGATGAACCCGCGCGTCTCGCGTTCATCCGCGCTGGCCTCCAAGGCCACCGGCTTCCCGATCGCCCGCGTCGCGGCGAAGCTGGCGGTGGGCTACACGCTGGACGAGCTGACTAACGAGATCACCGGGGCAACGCCTGCCAGCTTCGAACCCAGCATCGATTACGTCGTCACCAAGATCCCCCGGTTCGCGTTCGAAAAGTTCAAGGGCGCGGAACCCCTGCTGTCCACCGCGATGAAATCGGTCGGCGAGGTCATGGCGATTGGCCGCAGCTTCAAGGAATCGATGCAAAAGGCCCTGCGCGGCCTTGAAACCGGGCTGGATGGCTTCAACCGCGTGGCGCATCTCGAAGGCGCGGGCCGCGACGAGATTACCGCTGAACTTTCACGCCAGACGCCCGATCGGCTGCTGATCGTCGGCCAAGCCTTCCGCGAGGGCTTCACCGTGGAAGAAGTCAACGCGATCACCCATTATGATCCGTGGTTCCTGCGCCAGATCGAAGAGATCATCGCTGAGGAAGCCAGGATCATGAAAGATGGCCTGCCGATTGATGCGGCGGGGCTGCGGCGGCTGAAAGCGATGGGCTTTTCCGACAAGCGGCTGGCGATCCTGGCAGTTAGATCGGTCGGCGTGGCGGGCGGATTGGGCGAAACGCAAGCCAAGCGGTCCGGGCTGCTCCACGATGCGCTGCGGGCCATGGCGGGCGCGACCAGCGAGGAAGAGGTCCGCGCACTCCGCACCAAGCTGGGCGTCCACCCGGTGTTCAAGCGGATCGACAGCTGCGCCGCCGAGTTCGAGGCGATCACGCCGTATATGTACTCGACCTATGAAACCCCGATGTTCGGCGAGCCGGAGAACGAGGCCATGCCCTCTGATCGGCGCAAGATCGTCATTCTGGGCGGCGGGCCGAACCGGATCGGGCAGGGGATCGAGTTCGATTACTGCTGCGTCCACGCCTGTTTCTCACTCGCCGAGGCGGGCTATGAGACCATCATGATCAACTGCAACCCGGAAACGGTCAGCACCGATTATGACACGTCGGACCGGCTCTATTTCGAGCCGCTGACCGGCGAGGATGTGCTGGAGATCCTACGGGTTGAACAGCAGAACGGCGAGTTGGTCGGCGTGATCGTTCAGTTTGGCGGGCAGACCCCGCTGAAACTGGCGCAGGTGCTTGAGGATGCCGGAATTCCGATTCTTGGCACCTCGCCCGATGCGATTGACCTTGCCGAAGACCGTGAGCGGTTTGCCAAGCTGGTCAACAAGTTGAAGCTCAAGCAGCCCGAAAACGGTATTGCCCGCAGCCGGGATGAGGCGGTTGCGGTGGCGGGCCGGATCGGATTCCCGGTGCTGATGCGACCGTCCTATGTGCTGGGCGGCCGGGCGATGGAGATCGTCGACAGTGTCGCCCAGCTCGATGATTACATCACCACGGCAGTGCAGGTTTCGGGCGATAGTCCGGTGCTGATCGACCAATATCTGCGCGATGCGATCGAATGCGATGTCGATGCGCTGTGCGATGGCGAGATTGTCGTTGTCGCGGGTGTCATGCAGCATATCGAGGAGGCCGGGATTCATTCGGGCGACAGCGCCTGCACCCTGCCGCCCTATAATCTGCCTGCGGAAACCATCGCCGAGATGGAGCGTCAGGCCGAATTGCTGGCGCTGGCGCTGGGGGTCAAGGGCCTGATGAACATCCAGTTCGCGGTTAAAGGCACCGACGTTTATCTGATCGAGGTCAACCCGCGTGCCAGCCGGACAGTGCCGTTCGTCGCCAAGGCGATCGGTCAGCCGGTCGCCAAGATCGCGGCGCGGGTGATGGCCGGCGAAAAGCTCTCCATCTTCCCGCCGTTCAAGCGCGAGTTTGACTATATGGCGGTCAAGGAAGCGGTGTTCCCGTTTGCGCGTTTCCCCGGGGTCGATCCGGTGTTATCGCCGGAAATGAAATCAACCGGCGAAGTCATGGGCCTCGACGCCAGTTTCGCGATGGCCTTTGCCAAGGCGCAGTTGGGTGCCGGAATGGTGTTGCCAGAGGGCGGTACGGTTTTCGTCTCGGTCAAAGACAGTGACAAGCCGGTGATCCTGCCCGCGATCAGCAGGCTGGCGCAGCTCGGTTTCAAGATCATCGCCACCGGCGGCACCCAGAAATATCTGGCCGATGCCGGGGTTCCGGTGGAGCGGGTCAACAAGGTGGCCGAGGGGCGGCCGCATATTGTCGACCGGATCATTGATGGCGGTGTGGCGCTGATCTTCAACACCACCGAAGGGTGGCAAAGCCTCAAGGATTCGCAGTCGATTCGCGGATCGGCACTGCGCGGCAAGGTCTCCTACTTTACCACGGCGACTGCTTCGGTGGCCGCAGTCGAGGCAATTGCTGCCTTGCGCGGCGCAAAACTTGAAGTCCGCTCGCTTCAGTCTTATTATAGCGGAAATTAACGCGCTCTCCCGTTATCGCGATTTCTCCAATGCCGCCTCAAACCCGTCAGGGTGAGGCGGCATTCGGAAGATTTGTCACCGGGAACAGGAGCCAGAAGGAACGAATTGTAATGGCAAGTGTCGAAAAACTGCCGATGCTGGCGGAAGGCTATGAGCGGCAGCTGGCCGAGCTCAAGGCGCTGCGTGAAGAGCGACCCCGGATCGTTGATGCGATCGAGGAAGCGCGCGCGCATGGCGATCTGTCTGAAAACGCAGAATATCACGCAGCCAAGGAACGTCAGGGCCAGGTCGAAGCGATGGTCGGCGATCTGGAAGACCGGATCAGCCGCGCCCATATCATTGATCCGACGACGCTTTCGGGTGACCGGATCATCTTCGGCGCAACCGTTTCGATGCTCGACGATGATAACAAGCCGGTCAAATATCAGATCGTCGGCCCCTATGAAGCGGACGCCAAAATTGGCCGGATCAGTTATGCCTCGCCGCTTGGCAAGGCGTTGATCGGGCGCCGCGTGGGCGATGAGGTTGAAGTGACGGTGCCTTCGGGAGACCGCTCGTATCAGGTTGAGAAGATCGAATTTATCTGAGTCGTCGTCCCCGGCTCGACCGGGGACGAGGGTTAGATCTCAGGCTCAAGCAGGCGGTGCAGATGCACCACCACATATTTCATTTCGGCATCATCGACCGTGCGCTGGGCCTTGTCACGCCAGGCCTCTTCGGCGTCGGCGTAATTGTCATAGACCCCGACCAGATCGAGGTTGGTGGGATCGATGAATTCGAGGCCCTGCGGGTTGTTGACCCGGCCGCCCATGACAAGATGTAGCTTTTGCATGGCCGTGCCCATAACCGGGAGGTTTCGCACGGGCAATAGCGGCTGGTGCTGCCCCCGTAAATCTTAGCGGCGGGCGCGGGCGGCCAGCTTGATTGCTTCGCGGGCCAGACTCAGCCCTTTGCTGCGCGCACCACCGGCGACCTGGCCAGCTTTGAGGCGCAATTCGGGGCCAGCCTCGCCAGCCGCATCACGCGCCCTGCGGCTGGCCGCGAGGCCCAATTCGCCCGCTATCGTCAAAACTGTCACCGCCCGGCGGCTGAATTTGCGCCCCAATGTGCGCGGCAGCAACGCGCCAAGCGCGACACCGGCCAAAGCGCCTGCTGCCAGGGTCAGCAGCGGATATTGCGCGGCGAGGGTGGAGACATGCTTGGGCGGATATCCATCCCGCAACGGGCGCGATTCTGCTGACGGCGGTGCATCGCGGTGAAGCCGCACCTGCGATGCGGCGATCTTGTTCTTGATCCGCGAAGTCTTGGTATCGGCTTGATCGGTCACGCAATCGGCTCCTCGGTTTTATGCACGGCACTTGCAAAGGGTTCCTGAACCTGGGGTGGATTGGCTGAAGCATCGCTCGGCTGATCGCCCACTAGCGACCGGATGCTTTGAATCAGCGGATTGCGTAAAAACCACAGCACCAGCGCCGCAATCGTGGCAGCGACGATGCCCTTGTTGTCATCGGCAATCGCCAGCGCCTCGTCAAACCCGGCGCGGACTTCCTTGCCGGCCTGATCGGCGATCCGCCCGCCAATTCCCCGCGCTTCGAGATCATTTTTAACCTGCGTCAGATTGGCAGTGAACGCCGCCAGAGCTGCCTCGCGCGTGACACGATCCTGGACGAGGCGCACAGCGGGATCGTTCATGTCCCGCCATCCTTCGGACGATCGCTGGTGCCGGTAAGGTGCCGGGCCATCGCCGCCCAGCGCGATTTGCCAACCCAGCCGCAAATCGCCGCACCGCCGAGCAAGCCAAGCGTGACCGCTGCGGTGGCGCCCAGCGCGCCGAGCCATGGGGTAAGGGCAATTACCAGACCGACAGTCAGTGCCACCAGCGCAAAAACGACCAATGCCACCGTCAGGGCGATCGAGGCCACCACACCTTTTATACCGACGCCTGCCACCACGGCGCGCGATTTCTGGTAGGCCAGCTCGGCCTCGACCAGGGTTTTGCTGTCATCGATCAGGTGACGCAGATCTTCCACCAGCGAGCGGTCAGCCGCGTCGCCGGTGGAAGGGGTCACAAGGGGAGGGCGTTCATCCTGCATGGCAAGCAGACAAACCGCCTGCGCTGTGCGCTGTCAATCACCAGAGCGCTTAAACAGTCGAGAAAGCATGAAACCGAACAGGGCGGCGATGCCGATCGCCATGCCCGGGCTCTTGCGCACGAACTGCTTTGCATCGTCGCCCAGCTCATCGAGGTCTTTGGCTTCGATCTTGGCGGCAGTTTCCTGCATCGTCCGCGCGGCCGTGCGGGCATAATCGCCATAGCGCGCGCCCAGCTTCTCATCGATCGTCCCGGCATTGTCGGCCACAATCTTGCCCAGTCCGGAAATGGCATCGCTGGCGCGGGCCTTGCCGTCCTGAGCCAGCTCGGTGGCGCGTTCTTTGGCCTGCACGCCCAGGTTCTTGGCTTCTTCGGCCCAGTCATTGCCGGCGCCGGCCAGCTTTTCGCGATAGGCACCGGTGCGCTCCTGCACTTCCTGGCCGAGTGCCTTGGCACCCGAGCGGGCTTCGTCGAGCGCCTTGCTGAACTTGGCCTTGGCCACAGTGCGCGGGGCTTCGGCAGCCACCGCTTTCTTCGGGGTAGCAGCCGGTTTTTTAGCGGCGGGTTTCTTGGCTGGGGCGGCGGTTTTCTTGATAGTGGCCATGGCTTTTGCTCTCGCTATGCCCCGGATGGAGCTGATGGAAGTGAAATGGTACTCAATGCAGCGCGCTGCAAGGCCCAAGTATAATGAGGTAATGCGGCTTGCCTCGCAAGGTTCCGCTGCTTAGGGATCCGGCGATTGTTGAGCCGGACCCGGCCTAGGGGAGTTTGACCAACCATGACTGCGATCATTGACATCCACGCCCGCGAAATCCTCGATAGCCGGGGCAATCCCACGGTCGAAGTCGAGGTATTGCTCGACGACGGCAGTTTTGGCCGCGCCGCAGTTCCTTCAGGCGCATCGACCGGGGCGCATGAGGCGGTCGAGCTGCGCGACGGCGACAAGAGCCGCTACATGGGCAAGGGCGTGCTTAAGGCGGTTGCGGCGGTCAACGGCGAGATCACCGAAGCCTTGCTCGGTTTCGATGCCGAAGATCAGCGGGATATCGACCGGATCATGATCGAACTGGACGGCACCGAGAACAAGGCCCGGCTCGGCGCCAATGCGATCTTGGGAGTAAGCCTCGCGTCAGCCAAGGCGGCGGCCAATGCGCGGGGTCTGCCGCTGTATTCCTACATCGGCGGAGTATCGGCGCATCTTCTCCCGGTGCCGATGATGAATATCATCAATGGCGGCGAGCACGCCGACAACCCGATCGACTTTCAGGAGTTCATGGTCATGCCGATCGGAGCGCCGACTTTGGCAGAAGCGGTGCGCTGGGGCTCGGAGATTTTCCACACCCTCAAAACAGGATTGCACGAAAAGGGTCTGGCGACGGCGGTTGGCGATGAGGGCGGGTTTGCCCCCAATCTTGCCAGCACCCGCGCTGCGCTCGATTTTATCATGGCCTCGGTTGAGAAAGCCGGGTTCAAGCCGGGCGTGGATGTGTCGCTGGCGCTCGATTGCGCGGCGACCGAGTTTTTCAAGGCCGGGAAATATGAGATCAGCGGCGAGGGGCTGTCACTCAGCCCGCTCCAGATGTCGGATTACCTGGCCAAGTTGTGCGATGATTATCCGATCCGCTCGATCGAAGACGGTATGGGCGAGGATGATTTCGAAGGCTGGGCGGCGCTGACCGCCCAGATCGGCGACAAGATCCAGCTGGTTGGCGATGATCTGTTCGTCACCAATCCGCAGCGGCTGACGATGGGGATCGGCAAGGGTCTGGCCAACTCACTGCTGGTCAAGGTCAACCAGATCGGCACGCTTTCCGAAACGCTCGAAGCAGTCAGCATCGCCCAGCGCAATGGCTATACCGCAGTGATGTCGCACCGCTCGGGCGAAACCGAGGATGCGACGATCGCCGATCTGGCTGTTGCCACCAACTGCGGCCAGATCAAGACCGGCAGCCTGGCCCGGTCGGATCGGCTCGCCAAATACAACCAGTTGATCCGGATCGAGGAAGAGCTGGGCGATGCAGGGCGTTATGCCGGCGCGGAGGCATTCGGGCGACTTTCCGCCTGATCAGCTCCACCAAAGGTGCTATTCCCTCGACGAGCGCGGATTGCGGACGCTGCGCGCTAGTCGTAAGATTTCGATCATAAATCTGCGCCAAGCACGCTTTTGAAGGATTATTTTGATGCGTAACCGCAAATTGATTGCCGCTCTGCTGCTGGGCGTTGCCACCATCGGCGCTGGCCCGATTGCCTGCAACATGGTCGGAACCGAGACCACAGTTGCCACCGGAACCGGCGTTGGCATCGATCCTGCAGCAATGGATAAGACGGTCAAGCCGGGCGACGATTTCTATAATTATGCCAATGGCAGCTGGATGAAAACCACCGAGATTCCAGCTGACCGTTCCAGCATTGGCGGGTTCTATATTGCCGACCAGAAAACCGAACAGCAGCTTGGCGAATTGATCGCTGATCTTGCCAAGTCCGATGCCGCCGCAGACAGCGACAAAGGCAAAATCCGCAATTTCTATGCCGCTTATCTGAATGTCGCCGCAATCGACAAGGCGGGACTGGCCCCGGCCAAGGCAGACCTTGATCGGATTGCAGCGGTGACTGACCTGAAGGGCCTGTCGCGCATCTTGGGCGAGCAGATCCGCGCTGACGTCGATCCGCTTAATTCGACCAATTTCCAGACCGAAAACCTGTTTGGCGTATTCGTTACCCAGGCGCTCGCGGGGGGAGAGGTCATGCCCTATCTGCTGCAAGGCGGGCTGGGCATGCCCGAGCGCGAATACTATTTTTCCGCCGATCCCAAGATGGCCGAGCTACGCGGCAAGTATCAGTCCTACATCGCCCAGTTACTGACCGACGCCGGAATCGCGGACCCAGCCGCCAAGGCCAAGCGGATCTATGAGCTTGAACTGAAAATCGCCGAGGCCCACGCCGCTCGGGCCGAAAGCGAAGACTTCCAGAAATCTGCGGCGGAATGGAGCCGCTCCGATTTTGGGGTCAAGGCCCCGGGGATCGATTGGGACGCCTTTTTCGCCGGAGCGCAGCTGAGCAGCCAGCAGAAATTCGCAGCCTATCATGCCGGCTCGATCCCCAAGCTTTCGGCACTGGTCGCATCGCAGCCTCTGGAGGCCTGGAAGGATTGGTTGGCGTTCCACCAGATCAGCAGCAATGCCGATGTGCTGGGCTCAAAACTCGATGCCACGCGGTTTGGTTTCTACGGCACCGCGCTGCAAGGGACGACCGAGCCCCGGCCACGCGAAAAGCGCGCTTTGGCTGCCGTAAACGCCTGGATGGGCGATGCGCTGGGCAAGCTTTACGTTGAAAAATACTTCCCCGCCTCGGCCAAGGCCGAAGTCCAGGCAATGGTCGAAAATATCAAGACCGGTTTCGCCAAACGGGTTGAAGCGCTGGACTGGATGGACCCTGCGACCAAAAAGGAAGCGGTTGAAAAAGTTCGCACCATCGAAGTCGGGGTTGGCTATCCGGACAGCTGGAAGGATTATTTCAGCCTTACCGTTACACCGGACAACGCCTATGCCAACAAGCAGGCCGGATCCAAGCTCGATTATGCGCAGCAGCTCGCCAAGATCGGCAAGCCGCTCGACAAGCGCGAATGGTGGATGAATGCGCAGCTGGTCAATGCGGTTAACCTGCCGGTGCAGAATGCGTTGAACTTTCCTGCGGCGATCCTGCAGCGACCGTTCTTCGATCCCGCCGCTGATCCGGCGTTCAATTATGGAGCAATTGGCGCGGTAATCGGTCATGAGATCAGTCATAGCTTTGATAACAATGGCGCGGCCTTCGACAGCACCGGCAAGATGCGAAACTGGTGGACCGCAGAGGATCTTGCCAAATTCAACCAGTCGGGCAAGGCGCTGGCCGCGCAGTATGACAGCTATGAGCCGTTCCCAGGCCTGCACGTCAACGGTACTCTGACTTTGGGAGAAAATATCGCCGATGTGGCCGGGCTGGCCGCCGCTTATGAAGCTTACCGCGCCTCGCTCAACGGCAGGGAGCCGGCCGTGATCGACGGTTATACTGGCGATCAGCGCTTCTTCATCGCCTATGGCCAGGGCTGGGCGAGCAAGATGCGCGATGAAGCCCTGCGCGGACGGATCGCTACCGATGGTCATGCGCCGGGGATGTACCGGGCGATGACAGTCCGCAATATCGATGCATGGTACAAGGCCTTCGATGTTCAGCCGGGTGACAAGCTGTACCTCCCGCCGGAAAAGCGCGTGAAGATCTGGTAACCGTTGCCACGCCTTAGCCGCTCGTTTAATCGCTTGTTTATGCGAGAGGGTACGGCAGGCTATGGCAACATTTCCCGCGCATCCAGATGCCGTTGAGCCCGAGTGGCTGAGCCAGCAACTCAGCGCCGCAGGTATGCTCGCTTCAGGAGCGGTGACCGCGCTAAGCTGGGTGCCGATCGGAACTGGTCAGGTGGGGGACAGTGTCCGCTTTTCGCTTAGCTATGATCGCCCGGATGCTGGGCCAGCTACTATCGTCGCCAAGTTCCCCGCAGCCGACCCAACCAGCCGCGCGACCGCCGCTGCTTTTGGCCTTTATGCCAAGGAAGTCAGCTTTTATCGCGAGCTATGCGGAGCGCTTGACGTCCGCGTGCCGCAAACATTCGCAGCCGAAGTTGCTGCGGATGGCATCGACTTTATCCTTTTGTTCGAAGATCTTGGCCCGGCCCGGGGCGGCAATCAACTGGCCGGTTGCACCATCGACGATGCCCGCGCTGCGATCCACCAGGCTGCCGCTTTGCACGCGCCGAGTTTTGGCAATACCGCGCTGACCGAAGCCGAATGGCTTCAACCGCGCCCTGAAGTAATCGCGCAGCTCAATGTGCTTTATCCCAATGCTCAGACAATTTTCCGCGAGCGTTATGCCGGGCTGCTCGCACCCGAATTGATGCAGGTGTGCGAAGGTCTGAACACATCGATCGAACTATGGTTCGGTCGCGAGGGTGGGACGAAATCATTGATTCACGGGGATTTCAGGCTCGATAATTTTCTGTTCGACATCCATGGCGGGGCGGAAGCCATTGCAGTGCTCGATTGGCAGACTGTCGCTGCGGGCAACGGCCTGACCGACATTGGCTATTTCTTAGGGTGCGGGATCGGCAGCGCCCTGCGCCGCCCGCATGAGGAGGAGCTGCTCGCGCTCTATTGCAATGAGATGAGCCTCCGGGGCGTGCCAATGAACCGGGCAGGGATATGGAACGACTACCGGATCGGCGCGCTGCACGGCGTATCTACCGCCGTCTTCAGCGCCGCCTATGTTGAGCGCACCCCGCGTGGGGATGAAAATTTTCTCTCGATGGCGCGCGGCGCTTGCGAGCTGGCGCTTGATCACGATAGCTTGGGCGCATTGCGAAAGGGTCACTAACCATGCTGACAAAAGGCGACGACTATCCGCTGCATCAAACCCCCGAGCCGGTCGCCTATGCCGGGACAGACCGCAATTTCTACGACCGCTATTTCTTCAATGGCTATGCTCCCGATGGGTCGGGCTTCTTTGCGGTGGCGTTTGGGATCTATCCACACCTCAATGTTGCCGATGCCCATTTCTCGGTGATCCGTGACGGCATCCAGCACAATCTCCACGCTTCGCGCGAATTGGGGATGGAGCGAATGGACTTGCAGGTCGGCCCGATCCGGATCGAGATTGTCGAGCCGTTGCAAATGTTGCGCGTGACCGTTGCAGGCGAGGGGATCTCGGCCGAACTGACCTTCACGGGCCGCGCATTCCCGATCGAAGAGCCTCGGTTCATCCACCGGATCGGCCCGCGCACCTTCATGGATTACACGCGCATGACCCAGAACGGGCGCTATACCGGTTGGATCGAAGTGGATGGCCAGCGCGAAGCGCTGCATCCCCGAACGGTGGGCACGCGGGATCGCAGCTGGGGGGTGCGCCCGGTCGGAGCGCGGGATGAACAGCCACATGGCACCGGCGTGGTTCCGGGCTTCTTCTGGCAATGGACCCCGCTCAATTTTGCTGATCGCAGCCTGTTCTTTCACCTCAACGCCGATGCCACCGGCCATGCCTGGAACACCCGCGCCTGCATCGCGCCTGATAGTGGAGGGGCTGGCGGCCAATTCGAGACGAGCGCTGCAAACCTGACAGCGAAGCTGTCTGTCGGCTCGCGCTGGCCCGCAGGCGGGACAATCAACCTCATGACGCCCGACGGACCGGATCGGATCACGCTTGAGCCGGTTGGCCGCTTTCAGATGCGCGGGCTCGGCTACACTTCACCCAAATGGGGTCATGGGCTGTGGCACGGGCCATTGGCGGTGGAACGCGAGGATTTTTCACTTGGCGAATGCGATCCGGCACGGATGGACAATTTCCACGTGCAGTTGCCTTGCCGCGCGACAAGCGAGCAGTTTGGCAAGGGATTTGGCGTGTTCGAACAGCTGATCCTTGGTCCCTATGTCCCGCTTGGCCTTGCAGGATTTGCCGATTTTGGTGCCTAAACTGCTGCAGTCAGCTCGGCGATCTGCGCAGGCGTGAGCTCGGTTTCCATAGCTTCGATCAGATCGTCAACCTGATCCGCAGTGGTCGCGCTGGCGATCGGTGCGGCGACGCCCGGCTGGGCCAACAGCCAAGCCAAAGCGATCTGGCCGAGGGTTGCTTCACACTCTTCCGCGATCCGGTCCATCACCGGCAGCAGCAGCTTGCCTTTGTCAGCATATTTCCGGACCCGTTCGCCGCGCGGGTATTTGTCATAATCCGCATCCTTGCGGTATTTTCCGGTGAGATAACCACTGGCGAGCCCCGAATAGGGGAGCATCACAATATCGTTGGCAAGACACACGTTCTGCAACGCTTGCGAATAATCACCTTGATCCAGCAAGTTAAGCTGGTTTTGCAAAACGCCATAGCCCTTGACCCCGGCCGACTTGGCGGCCCGCAGTGCTGACGAGAGCCGTTCAACCGTAAAGTTCGATGCCCCGGCTTCGCGGATCAGCCCGGAGCCGCGCAATTGCTCAAAACCGGCGGCGACTTCGTCCTGCGGGGTCTCGGGATCATCGCGGTGTGCATAATAGAGGTCGACATAATCGGTCTGTAACCGCTCGAGCGAGGCGCTGAGGTGTTCCTTCAAGGCCTCGGGATGCAGCCCACCGGCCGTGCCCATAACGTTGGTCTTGGTCGCAATCCGCATCTTGTCGCGCACACCGCGGGCCTTCAGCCATGCGCCGATGATAGTCTCGCTTTCACCGCCCTTGTGCCCCGAAACCCAGGCTGAATAGGCCTCGGCAGTATCGATCATCCGGCCGCCGTTTTCAAAAAAGGCGTCAAGCACTTCAAAGCTGGTATCGCGGTCAGCCGTCCAGCCAAACACATTGCCGCCAAGCACAAGCGGGATGCCGCTGATCGAAGGATGCTGGCTCATCCGAATTTCTCCTTGAGCGCGAGCATGGCTAGCGCGGCTCTGGCAGCTTCGCCGCCCTTGTCTTTCTGCTTCGGATCGGCCCGGACCAGCGCCTGTTCTTCATTTTCGACGGTGAGAATGCCGTTGCCGATGGCGACGCCGTCCATGGTCAGCGCCATCACACCGCGCGCGCTTTCGCCAGCGACAATCTCGAAGTGATAGGTCTCGCCCCGGATCACCACGCCGATCGCGACAAAGCCATCATATAGCTGTGCCTGATCGGCCAGCGCAATCGCACCGGCAATCTCGAGCGCACCTGGCACGGTGATCACTTCCACCTGATGCCCGGCGGCTGTCAGCGCAGCGCGCGCACCGGCGATCAGCATATCATTCAAGTGATCGTAGAACCGCGCTTCAACTATAAGAAATTTCGCCATTACTCGCCTGCCGTTCCGTCGATGGGCCGTTCCCCTACAATCGACAGGCCATAACCTTCAAGTCCGATCATCGAATGATGAGTATTCGTGAGCAGGATCATGTCATGTACGTTCAATTCGGCAAGGATCTGGGCGCCAACGCCATAATCGCGCAACTGTTCGACCTCCGGGGCTCCGGCAGACTTGCCCTCGGCGCGAAGCTGCATGAACCGGCTAACCGAACCGCGCATTGGCCGATTGATCAGCACCAGCACGCCGCTGCCCGCTTCAGCGATCATTTCCATCGACCGCGGCAGAATTCCGGTGCGTTCATTGTCCTCGCCAAACACGTCGACAAACATCGACATGGTATGCATTCGCACCAGCGTCGGCTGGTCGGCGGAAATGTGGCCCTTGACCAGTGCCATGTTCTCGTCGCCGGTCGCCTTGTTGTAAAAGGTGATGGCAGTCCATTCGCCGCCCCAGCGGCTGATGAAGCGCATTTCTGCCCGCTTTTCGACCAGATGATCGTGTTTGCGGCGATAGGCAATCAGATCGCGGATCGTGCCGATCTTGAGTTCGTGCCGACGCGCGAACGACACAAGATCGTCCATCCGTGCCATCGTGCCGTCCTCGTTCATGATCTCGCAGATCACACCCGAGGGATTGAGCCCGGCAAGCCTTGCGATATCAACCGATGCCTCGGTGTGTCCGGCCCGGACCAGCACTCCGCCTTCGCGGGCGATCAGCGGAAACACGTGGCCCGGCGTGACCAGATCGTCCCGGCCCTTGGAGGCATCGATCGCCACCGAAACCGTGCGGGCGCGGTCGGCTGCAGAGATTCCAGTGGTCACGCCTTCGCGCGCCTCGATCGAGGTGGTGAAAGCAGTTTCGTGCCGGGTGCCGTTCTGGCGGCTCATCAGCTCAAGCCCGAGCTGCTCGACCCGCTGCTTGGCCAGCGTCAGGCAAACCAGTCCGCGGCCATGCGTGGCCATGAAATTGATCGCATCGGGGGTCGCCATCTGGGCGGGGATCACCAGATCGCCCTCATTTTCGCGGTCTTCATCATCGACCAGAATGAACATCCGGCCGTTGCGGGCTTCCTCAATGATTTCCTCGATCGGGACGAGGGCCGGGCTATCATCGCTATCAAACAGCGCGCGCTCCAGCTTCGCCAGCGTATCGGCGGTGGGGTTCCACTCCGCCTCGGTGCAATCGCGCAGGCTGTTGGCGTGCAGCCCGGCAGCGCGGGCAAGGCCTGAGCGGGACATGCCTCCTTCGGTGACAAGGCGGCGCACTTTTTCGATTGTGGGATTTGACATGAATCGCTAGATATCACATCATAATGTGATAAGGCAATACGAAATCACATTAAAAATTATCAATCGCCTTTGAACTGCGGTGTCCGCTTTTCCAAAAAGGCCGCAACCGCCTCCTCGTGATCGCCGGTTGCATGAGCCACAGCCTGCATCGCGGCCGACATTTCCAGCACGGTTGCAAGATCAGCGCTGCGGGCCTCCCACAACAGCCGCTTGGTCATCCGCACCGCAAACGGCGGGTTGGCGGCGATCTTGCCAGCAAGCGCCCGCGCTGCATCGAGCAGTTCGGTATCGGGAACCACGCGCGAAACCAGCCCGCAGGCCAGGGCTTCCTGCGCATCCAGTATATCGCCGGTCAGCGACAGTTCCGCCGCCTTGGAAAAGCCGATAACCCGTTGCAACAACCAGGCCCCGCCATCGCCGGGAATGATCCCCAGCTTGACGAAGCTTTCGGCGAACTTGGCGCTGGCCCCCGCGATGCGCAGATCGCACATGCAGGCCAGATCCAGCCCAGCACCAATCGCCGGACCGTTGACCGCAGCGATTACTGGCACTTCCAGCGCGGCAAAGGCCAGCGGGAGCCGCTGAATTCCGCGCTTGTAATTGCCGCGGGTGCGCGCCGGAAGCCCGGCGTTAAGGCCCATGCCGGGTTTCATCGCATGGATATTCCCGCCCGAGGAGAAGCCCTTGCCCGCACCGGTCAGGATCGCCACCCGGACGCTGGGATCGCCCTCAAGCCGATCAAGCGCGGCCAGCAGCGCTTCAATCATGTCGGGCTCGGAGATCGGATTGCGCAGCTCTGGCCGGTTGAGCGTCAGGGTGACAATGCCAGCGGGATCGGCTTCGTAAACGACCAGACTATCCACACTTACTCTCCTAAAACTTGCTCGGCCAGCTTTATGCGGTGCGGCCGGTTTGTCCACCATACGATAATGATTGTCGCACCAAAGGCTGCGGTTACTGCGGGTAGTACTCCGAAGCCCAGCTCGCGTATTCCTTCAAGCACCGGCATGTGCACCGCAAACAGCGGAAACGAGATCGCACCCGATAGCCAGCCCAGTCTGGTCGGGCGAGTCAGCAGCAATCCGCCGAGAATGGTCAAGGGGCAGACCAGCAGCACAAACCCAAGATCGAAATACCAGCCACTGGCACCGCCCAACCAGCTGCCCAGCATCGCGGCGGGCATTGCGATCAGCGCCAACCAGCCAAG
This sequence comes from Novosphingobium sp., assembly GCA_031372185.1. Lineage (GTDB taxonomy): Bacteria > Pseudomonadota > Alphaproteobacteria > Sphingomonadales > Sphingomonadaceae > Novosphingobium. The sequence goes on along the minus strand of JANMKT010000005.1, from coordinate 56,508 downwards.
CGGTGCTGGCCCGGTCAGCTCCTTGCCCCAGCGGCGCACCAAGATGCCAAGCAGATAGGCAAGGAAAATGCGCGGAAAGCCGGCGATGAAAGTTGCCGGGCGCGAACCGAGGTCGAGTGAGCCAAATGACGCAGCCGTGGCGATCGTCACCCCCAGAACGACCAGTGCCAGTCCGACAAGCGCGCGGTTCCTCAGCCGGTGCAGGGCAAAGACGTGGGCCGCATTGGCGACCAGCTCGAAAAAGATCGTCCAGGCCGGGATGTTCAGCGCGAACATCAACCTGCCGAGCGGCCAAGGCAGCAGCATGAAATTGGCGATCAGCACCGGCAGGAAGTGAGCGAAGTCGCCCGCCCGGACCCACAGATAGGGCACGCCAATCAATGAACCCAGCGCCATCATCGGCCAGAACCGGCGATACCGACCGCGCATGAATTGCAGCGGCGCAAGCCCGGTCGCGAGACGCGGCTCAGAAGTCCGGGCCATCAGATAGCCGCTCAGCATCAGGAAGAAGTCCACCGCGAGATAACCCTTGGCGAACCAGTGCGGAAAGCCGCCAAACACGCCGTGGGCGTGGAACGCGACAACGCACAGCGCCGCAATCCCGCGCAAAGCATCGAGCCCATAAAGCCGGGGCGGGGCCTCAGCCAACCAGCCGCTCGATAAACCAGAAGCTGGCGATGGTCCCGATCCCATAGGTTGCCAGAACCGTCGCCGGACGGAGCGTTGGCTGGGCGAACCTGCGCAGCAGTGCAATCAGCGCAAGGCAAGCCGTGATAATGACCAGCTGCCCCGCCTCAACCCCCAGATTAAAGGTCAGCAATGCCGCTGGGACATCGCCTTCAGGTAGGCCGATCTCGCGCAACGCCCCGGCAAAGCCGAAACCGTGGAGCAGCCCGAACAGAAAGGCGACCAGCCAGGGAATCCTCTCGGACAGGCGCGGAATGCCGCCGTGTTGCTTGATGATCTCTACGCTGAGGAATACGATCGACAATGCGATCAGCGCTTCGACCGGAGCCTGCGCCAGGCCGAACAGGCCAAGCGTTGTTCCCACCAATGTCAGCGAATGGGCCACGGTAAAGGCGGTCGCGGCGCGCACTACCACCCAGCCGCGCATCAGCAGCAGCACCAGCGCGACGACGAACAGCAGATGATCGTAGCCGGTCAGGATATGTTCCACCCCAAGCAGCGCATAGGTCCGCGCCACTTGCCACCGATCCGGAACTGCCTTGATCGTCACCACAGGCCGGTCAGGCGTCAACCGCTCGGCCTGAACCGGACGGCCGAGCGGAGCAACTCGCAGCAGCGCGTCGGTAAAGCTCGATTCCATTCCCGCAAGGCCCACGCTGGCTCCATCGAGCGGGCGGGAGCAATCGAGCCTGGCACTGGCGACCAGCGCCGCCCCTTGCAGGCGCACCGGGCCGGGGGTGACCTTGCAGAAGGTGGGCAGCATAGGCCGGGACCGGGTAGCGAGGCCGCCCAGGACCGGTGCCTTCCAGATCAGATCCCAATGCGAAGTATCGCGCTGGGTCAGCTGGAGATAGCCTGGGCGCAGCTCATCGGCGCGGGCAGGGGCGGCCAGTGCAATCAGCACCGCCCAGGGCAGCAGGCCGCAGCACCGGATCACTGCGGCTGCTCGATCACGACATCATAACCTTTGAGCAGCTGGCGATAGCTCGCATCCTCGGCGTGGCGGATCGCTGCGGAACGCCAGTCATTCTCTAACCGCTGGCGCACCTCGGCAACGCGCGGGGCCGCCGGCACCGTGCGGTTGTCGATCTTCACCAGATGGAGACCCAGGCCCGAACCAATCGGACCGGTCCAGCTGCCGATCGGGGCGATGCGGAGCGCAGCGGCAAACTCGTCTCCGAAAATGCTGGCCAGTTCGCTGGCTGGTGCCGCTGAAAACCGCGTTGGAACCGGGGCAGGGCGGCCCAACCCGTCGGGCGCGGCGCCTTGCCGCAATCTGACAACCAATCCAGCTGCACCCGCGCGGGCTTCGGCATCATCGGTTCCGAGATAGATCTGCGTCAGCGTATAGTGCGGATCGAGTGCATAGCGCAGCGGATCGCGGTCCAGCAGTGCCTGCAACTCAGCGTCGCTGGGGCTGGTCGCTTCCGCCGCGCTGGTCGAAGTGGCGATCATCTTGCTGCGCATCCGCCGCATCACCACCTCATCATCGCGGTCAAGCCCAAGGCGCAGCGCCTCGCGGTAATAGACCTCGCTCTTGACGTAATCACCGATCAGTCCGTCGATCTCCTCAGGCGTCGGCGGACGGTGATAGGTTTGCGCCCAGCGGTCTGCCAATCGGCCAACCACCGCTTCGTCCACCGTGATCCGCCGCTCGCCCGGATCGGCCGGCCGCCCTGAGAGCAGCGCAAACACCATCAGCCCGGCCAGCAGGAAATGCACCAGCGGTTCGCGCAGCAGCGCGGCTGCGCGGCTTCGCATTGTCACTAGACGGGGGTGTACCAGATTGGCGAGGTGTAAGCGCGTTCCTGCTGCTTGACCCGCACGTCCGGGGTCAGTTTCAGCTTGTACCGCACCGCATCATAGGCTGGCCAGCTTGGGGTCGGAATTTCGATCACCCGCAAATAATAGAAGGATCGCACTGCTGGATCGAAGGCCGGATCGGTCCAGACAGTGGTGAGTGAGGCTGCACCGATCGAATTGGTGTAGGTCGCGGTTGTCAGATCGACAGTGTCGCCAACTGCCGGCACCTTGCCGCCCGCTGCCCTGCGCTTGTCCATGTCGCTCCACACGACATCGAACACCTTCTCATGGGTTAGGCCCGCCTTGTCGATCCAGCCCTTGATCACCTGCACCCGGTCAAGATTCGCCCCGATCGGATCCTTCAGCGCAGAGATGATCAAATCCGGTTTGCCGCCCTTGGCCGGGGCAAGGCTTCCGCCCATCGGCACCCCCCGGGTATAGCCCGCGCGGACCCAGTTACCCTCCAAATCGTCGGCCTTGAAGTCCCACCCGGCAAACACCCGCACTGTCATCCGCGGGCCGGTGGTGGCGTAAACCTCCTTGCGCATCAACGCATCGAAGATCGCAGCGCGGGTGTTGGCCTTGGCCCAGACCCCGGCATAGCCGCCGGCCAGGTAATGCCAGCCGAACCGGCCCTTGCGGGTGCCCAGATTCTGTTCGGACATCGCGCGGGTCGCACTCGGTTCATTGCCGCTATGCTTGCCGAAGAAGTTGTTCTCATCCCCGGTGGACAGCGCAGTGTGGCTATCGGTCGAACCGATCATCCCGAACTTATAGGGATTGACCCCGGTCCGCTGTTCGATCGCAAGCCCGCGCTTCAAAGCCTCGCGGGCATATTCGCCCGCAAACATGGTCGAAGTCTTGGGCTGGGTGGAGAGCAGATTGTTAAGCTCCCACCCGGCAACGGCGAAGCCGGCAAATTCATCATTGGGCGAAAGAAACGGATGCGCCTCGCTATCACCCTTGATCTGAGTGACTTCGACCACCGGCTCGTGCGCCGCGCGCCGCCGGGCATAGTCGGCACTCATCGGGCCGCCCGAGGGGTCGGTCAGCATGAACATCAACCCATTGGAGAGATTGGAGTTGTGCGGAATCGCCAGCACCTTGCCGCCAGTCGATTTTTCATAGGCGTCCATATAATCCCACAGCTTGTCTGGCGCGACCAGGCCTGCCGCCGAAGCGGGCAGGACAGTACTGACCAGATCCTTGCCATCGCGGAAGATGACATTCCGGTGCAGATTATTACCGCCGTCCATCAGCGTATATTCAAAGCCCATCAAGGCGGTGAACTTGCCCGGCTCGTTGTAACGCTCGACAATGCCGAGATGATCGAGCCAGATTGATTTGGTGCGCTTGTCTGCGCCTGTATCGTTTTGCAGCCCCAGCGGCATGGTGCCGTTCGCGCGGGCGTCAAGCAGCTCGGCTGTGGCACGCAGCGATCCGGCCGGGCCTTCGTGCATCATATCATGCCAGCGCAGCAGCTGCGGATCGCGGATCAAGATGCGCGGGGCATCGTAGAGGGCTTTGGTTGCGCCGAGGCCTTCGGAGTGATCGGTGATCACCAGAAAATCGAGCGGGCGGGCCAGCTTGGCCTTGAGGTTGGTGCTGGAAGTAACCTCCTCCCCCCGGGCAAAGCGCAATGCTTCTTCCGGCCCAAGCCGCACGCCAAAGCCAAAGGCATCGACCGAGTTGGACGTGTGGAGGTGGGTATCGCCCCACAGGACGCGTTCGGGGAATTCAGTTTCAGCGACTGTGGCTGATGAACCGCCAGAGGCCTGCTTGATCCTGTCGCAGCCCGAAACCAACACCGCCGAGCCCAGCATCAACACTGCTGCCAACTGAATTGTCCGCATCCTGTCCTCCCGCCGCACCGTTGTTCGGTTGCATACCACAACCGACACAATGCCACGCGCGGGCACAAGGTCAACTCTGCGCATGGATTGGGAAATTGTGGTGGACACACTTGGGCTCGAACCAAGGACCCGCTGATTAAGAGTCAGCTGCTCTACCAACTGAGCTATGCGTCCACACCGACCTTGCGGCAATCCCGACCAGACGTCTCGAATCGTCGGGAGAGCGTGCTATAGCGATTGCGGCGTGAAGGAAAAGGGGTTTCGTTCAGCTGAGCCCGCTGTGGCCGCGCTTGCTCCAGCGATCCACCGCCATGATCGAGCCGATGCAAATCATGTTGGTCATCATCGATGAACCGCCATGGCTCATGAAGGGCAGGGGGATCCCCACGACCGGGGCCAGGCCCATCACCATCATCAGGTTTATCGCGATGTAGAAAAAGATCGTGCAGGTCATCCCGGCGGCAAGCAGGCCCGAAAACCGATCGGGCGCATTGCGGGCCACCGACCACCCCCAGCGCAGGATCAGCGCGAAGACTGTCAGCACAAACAATCCGCCGAGCAAGCCCCATTCCTCGGCCATGGTCGCAAACACAAAGTCAGTGTGGGATTCGGGCAGGTAATCGAGGTGGCTTTGCGAGCCATTGCCAAAGCCTTTGCCGAACACTCCGCCCGATCCGATCGCGATTTTCGACTGGGTGATGTGGTAGCCGGTCCCCAGCGGATCACCCTCGGGGTTCATGAACACCAGCACGCGGTTGCGTTGATAGTCATGGAGCAGAGTAAAGAAGGCAATCGGGGCGATGACTGCTCCGGCGGCACCTGCGCCGACGAACCAGCTAAGCGGCAGACCAGCCAGGAAGATCACCACCGCCGCTCCAAAGCAGATCGCCAGAGCAGTCCCCAAATCGGGTTGGAGCATGACCAGCAGGGCCGGAACGCCCAGCAGGGCAGCAGCCGGAAGCAGCGCCCGCCAGCTTTTGGTCATCGCGGGCGGCATGGCATCATAAAACCGCGCCATCACGAGGACGATGCCCGGTTTCATCAATTCCGAGGGCTGGAGGGTCATGAAACCAAGGTTGAGCCAGCGCTGGCTGCCGCCGCCAATCCCGCCGATCAGTTCGACCAGCAGCAGCAGCAATAGCAGCGCCGCATATCCGGGGTAAGCTACCTGCTTGAACAGATCGCGCGGGATCCGCGCGATGATCGTGGCCATGCCAAGGAACAGCAAGAAGCGCAGGACATGCTTGGCGGCCCAAGGCTCAAAACTGCCGCCTGCAGCGGAATAAAGCACAGCCGATCCGAACAGGACCAGCGCGAACAGGGGCAGGATAACCTGCCAGGGCTGGCGCGCAATCGGATCGGGGATGAGGCCCATTGTCATCGCGGCGAACCCGGTGCCGGAGTGGTAACTGGGCCCTCGTTTGCCACCGGTTCGGGAGCAGGCGGAGCGGCGGCAGTCTGCGCCGGTTGGGGCGGAGTTCCGGCGCGGTCTTCTCGCGCTTCTTCGTCTGCAACGCCTGCGTCATCCGCCGGTTTGGGCGCACTGGTTCCGTATTGGGCTTCGTAGGAGCGGAATTTGGTGGCCATCCGCTGCTGGGGGGTGCCGCCCCATTCGGTTTCCATCCCTGTCAGCATCTCCATTGCCTTGCCCGGATCGAACAGGAAAGTCATCACATCGCGCGCGATCGGGTAGGCCGCACCCGAACCGCCGCCGTGTTCGGCAACCACGGCGCAGGCATAGCGCGGCTTGTCGGCGGGGGCGAAGCAGATGAAATGGCCATGATCGCGGTGCTTCCATTGCCCGCCCTTGCCGTTGCCGATGTTGAGGCCGACAACCTGTGCCGTCCCGGTTTTGCCGGCCATCAGCACATCGGGGATCGGCAGCTTGGCCCGCCCCGCTGTGCCGCGTCCGTTGACCACTTCGCTCATCGCGGAATGAACCAGATCGAGATGCTCCTGGGCAATTCCCAAGGATTTTATTTGCGGCGGACGATTGTCGAACATGAGCCGCGGTACAAGCGCATTGCCACTGGCAATCCGCGAGGCCATCACCGCCTGTTGCAATGGGTTCACCAGCATATAACCCTGGCCAATGGTGGCGTTGACCGTATCGAACACCGCCCAGTCCTTGTCGTATTTGCGTTGCTTCCAGGCCGGATCGGGCACCGTGCCATAGGATTGCCCGGCCACCGGCAGAGCGAATTCCTGGCCCAGCCCCAGCCGCCGCGCCATCGCGGCGATCCGGTCCATCCCGATCCGCTGGGCGAAGTGGTAGAAATAGACGTCGCAGCTTTGGTAGATACCCTTGGCCATATCGACCGTGCCGTGGCCGCGGCGGTTCCAGCAGTGGAACACCCGGTTGCCCACCTGCAAGCCGCCGCCGCAGAACACGCTTTCTTGCGGATCTAGCCCAGCTTCCAGAAACGAGAGCGCAACCATCGGCTTGACCGTCGATCCCGGCGGATAGAGCCCACGCAGCACCTTGTTGCGCAACGGCACATGATCGTCATCCGACAGCATTTTCCATTCGATCCGGCCAATCCCATCGGAAAAGCTGTTGGGATCGTAGCTGGGCATTGAAGCCATGGTCAAAAGATCGCCGGTGGCACAATCCATCACGACTACCGCCCCCGATTCAAGCCCGATCCGCCGTGCGGCATAATCTTGCAGCGGGCCGTTGATCGTCAGCTTGATCGGAGCCCCTGGGCCATCCTCACGGGTATCCAGATCGCGCACGACTTTGCCGCTGGCGGTAACTTCCACGCGCCGTGCACCCGGCGTGCCGCGTAATGTGGTTTCAAAACGCTTTTCCAACCCATCCTTGCCGATCTTGAAGCCGGGCGTGATCAGCAGCGGATTGCGGTCTTTTTCATAATCCTCGGCCGAGGCAATTCCGACATAGCCGACCAGATGGCCCACCGATGGCCCGGTTGGGTAAAAACGGGAAAAGCCCCGTTGCGGGACCACCCCGGGCAGATCGGGCAGGCGGACACTGACGGCGGCGAACCGCTCCCAATCCAGCCCCGAGGCCACTTCGACCGGTTGAAAGCCGTGCGCCTTTTCCAGCTTGTCCTTCAAATCGCGGACATCGACCACACTGAGATTGAGCAGCTTGCCCAGTTCATCCACGGTGCGATCGGCATCGACCAACCGATCAGGGATCAGATCGACCCGGAAATCGGCGCGGTTTGAGGCGAGCGGTGCGCCACCACGATCCAGTACCCAACCGCGGCGTGGTGGGATCAGGGTCAGATTGACCCGGTTGCTTTCTGCTTCCAGCTTGTATTTTTCATTCTGGGCAACGCCAATCCAAGCCATCCGCGCGGCCAGCAACACGCCAAGCCCGCCCTGAACCGCCCCGATCACCACGCTGCGCCGATCAAAACTGTTCTTCAGTGTGCCCGAACTGACATGCTGCGCCGCCCCGCTGATCATCACAGCTCCCGGATCGGAAGCAGCCGGAAGCGATCGGCGAGCCATGCCACCCGGCCAGCCAGCGGGTAGACCAGGATTGTCACGATGAGTTGCGGGGCAATCACCGCAAGCGCAGTTGCCCCGCCGCCAAAGTTGGCCAGCACCAGGCCAAGGATCAGGGCAGCAGTGATCATCGCGGCGGCGGCCAGCCAATCCTGCACAAAGCCGCGCCAGGGAAACCGGTTCTCGATCATCGCAATCGCAATCATCGCCAGCGACCACAGCAACACCGCCGAACCGAACGGCTGGCCGCTGAACAGATCATCGAACATTCCCAGTGGCAGACCTGCCCAGACCGGAAACAACCCCGGTCGCATCTGTTGCCAGGCGATCAGAAACAGGAAACCGAACGGCGGAAGCACCGGGCCCGAGGCGATGATCGGCCAGGTCGGACTAAGGCTGCCGAGCATGACCAGCACCCAGGGCACAACCATCGCCAGCCACGGAGCAGGTGCACGGTTGATCTTCTTGCGGGTCACATCGCGCAGTTGCCGCGCCAGAGGAATGGGAAGTTGGGCCGCCATCAGGACTTCGCTTGCTTACTGCCCGGCGGCGGCAATTCGGCACCCTTGGTCGCCTCTTCCCAGACCGGATCGACCACCACGATTTCAGTTGTCCCAGGATCGCTGAGCGGCTGCGCAATCGCTCCGTCCACGGTGATCCGGGTGACCACCGCGATTGCGATACCGGGGCGGTAAAGCCCGCCCGATCCCGACGTGACGAATGCATCACCGCGCTTCAGCGGGTTAATCCCCAGGCTGATCAGGCGCAGCTGGATGGTACCATCAGCCCGGCCAGTGGCAAACGCGGGAATACCGTCACTCGCCCGCCGCACCGGCACGACGCTCTCGGTATCGGTAATCAGCAAGACCCGGGCCGATGTGCGGCCCACTTCCAGCACCCGGCCGACTAGGCCCAGCGGCGAGCGGACTGGCATGCCAATGCCAACGCCTTCGCGCGATCCTGCGCCAAGGGTGGCGAACCGGCGGGTGCTGGATGAGGTTGAGCCAATCAACCGCGCTGCGGCGACCGGGCTTGGCTCTTCCTCCATCAGTCCCAGGAGGCGCTTAAGCCTGGCGTTCTCTTCTTCCACGGCGGCCAATTCAGCCAGGCGAACGCGGGCCTGTTCGACTTCGCGGCGCAACAGTGCGTTCTGGCTTCCCGAGACGAAATAACCCGAGATCGTATCCCATAGCCCTTGCGAGGAGGTGCGGCCCTTAGCGGCAAGCTGCGCGGTGGGCGCTGCGGTATCCTGTGCGGCAGTGCGCAGACCGGCAAAGGCGTTGGCGTTGCTCACCGAAATCAGCAGCAGCACGACGCCAACCAGAGCGCCCGCAATTGCGATCACATAACCGACAAAATTTGAATATTGCGCCCTGCGGGAATGTCCGGAGCGCCGGTTGGTCGGCGGCGCCATGCGCTCTCCTTACTGCAGGGCGGTCAAGCGGTCATCAACACGCCACGATAGATCGGATCTTCCATAGCACGTCCGGTGCCAAGCGCGACGCAGGAAAGCGGATCTTCGGCGACGCTGACCGGCAGCCCGGTTTCTTCGCGCAAATATTCATCCAGCCCCTTGATCAGCGCCCCGCCGCCAGTCAGGACGATGCCCTGATCGACGATATCCGCCGCCAGCTCCGGTGCGGTGTTTTCCAATGCGATCCGCACACCTTCAACAATCGCGCCGATCGGTTCGGACAAGGCTTCGGCGATATTGGCTTGGGTGATGGTGATTTCCTTGGGCACGCCATTGACCAGATCACGGCCCTTGATCTGGATCGATTCACCGATCCCGTCAGCCGGAACCGTAGCGACGCCGTAATCCTTCTTGATCCGCTCTGCCGTCGCTTCACCGATCAGCAGATTGTGGTGCCGGCGGACATAGCTGACGATCGATTCGTCCATCTTGTCGCCGCCAACGCGGACCGAGGTGGTATAGGCCAGGCCGCGCAAGGAGAGCACCGCGACCTCGGTCGTCCCGCCGCCAATATCGACCACCATCGAGCCGACCGGCTCGGTCACCGGCATGTCGGCACCGATTGCGGCGGCCATCGGCTCAAGGATCAGGTAAACCTGGCTCGCCCCGGCGTTGGACGCCGCATCGCGGATCGCGCGGCGTTCAACCGAGGTTGAGCCCGAGGGGACGCAGATAACGATTTCAGGATAGCGGAACAGGCTCCGCTTGCCGCCGTGGACCTTGCGGATGAAATATTTGATCATCTCTTCGGCAACTTCGATATCGGCGATTACCCCGTCGCGTAAGGGACGGATGGCTTCGATGCTGTCAGGTGTCTTGCCCATCATCATCTTGGCTTCATCGCCCACAGCCTTGACCCGCTTGATCCCGTTGATGGTTTCAATGGCGACCACCGAAGGCTCATTCAGCACGATCCCGCGGTCCTGAACGTAGACCAAAGTATTGGCTGTCCCCAGATCAATCGCCATGTTTTGGGCGCCGAATTTCAAGAATCGTGAGAGGATCGAGGCCATCAAAATTTTCCATACACTTTTCAGCCACTTGCCGCAAAATTGTGCGGCAGCGTAAGGCCGGTGGTTGGGCGTGAATGCGCGGTCCTTAACCCAAGCCCGGCGCAAAGGCCAAAAATTTGTGTCGATTGATCGTATAAGATGTTCTGCCTGGCTCGAAATCCCGCCACTTCATCGCTAAGGTGAGCCAATGCCAAGTATTCGCCGCCTTCCAGAAGCCCTGGTCAACCGAATCGCGGCGGGCGAAGTGGTTGAACGTCCTGCGGCTGCGCTCAAGGAACTGATCGAAAATGCGATCGACGCCGGGGCAGGCGCAATCGCAGTCAGGCTGGTCAGCGGCGGGCTCGATCTGATCGAAGTGACCGATGATGGCTGCGGAATGGACCCGGCCGAAATTGCCCTGGCGCTTGAACGGCACGCCACCTCCAAACTGCCCGATGAAGCGATCGAACTGGTTGCCACGCTCGGCTTCCGGGGCGAGGCGTTGCCTTCGATCGCTAGCGTTTCGTTGCTGACCGTCGAAAGCCGCCCGCGTGATGCCACAGAGGGCTGGCGCCGGGTGATCGATCACGGCGAGCGGGTGAGCGATGGCCCTGCGGCGCTGCCGCCGGGAACGCGGATCCGGGTCGAGCAATTGTTCGGCAAAGTCCCGGTGCGGCGCAAGTTCCTGCGCTCGCCGCGCAGTGAATATGCCGCCTGCCTTGATGTGGTCCGCCGACTGGCCATGGCCCGGCCCGAGATTGGCTTTACGCTGGAGTACGATGGCCGAAGGGTGTTGGCAGTCCAGCCGGGCGAGGGGTTGGCCGAGCGGGTTGCCCGGATCGTCGCGCGCGAACTGGCCAGCGACGGGGTGGTGATCGATGTGCAAAGAGGCGAGGCCCGATTGACCGGGGTGGCCGGCCTGCCCACCTACAATCGCGGCGTGGCCGATCACCAATATCTGTTTGTCAATGGTCGCCCGGTCAAGGACCGGCTCCTGATTGGGGCAGTGCGCGGGGCCTATTCGGATATGCTGGCGCGCGATCGCCATGCGGTGCTGGCGTTGTTCCTCGATCTCCCGCCGCAAGAAGTCGATGTGAATGTCCATCCGGCCAAGACCGAAGTGCGCTTTCGTGATCCGGCCTTCATCCGCAGTTTCCTGGTTAGCGGTCTGCGCCATGCGCTCGAAGGGGCGGGGCAGCGCAGCGCACAAGCGCCCTCTGCGGCGGCGATGGGCAATTGGCAGGCAGAGCCGATTGCCCCGGCGACGCAGTCATTGGGAGCGCTGTTCGCCCGGGAATATTCCGCGCCGCCATCGCGGGTTGCCGAAGCCGGGCAGGCCTGGCGCGGCTACGAAGCGGCGATCATGGCCCCACCATCCGCGAAGGCCGAGGAGGCAACCGCCAAGGGTGCCGACTATCCGCTGGGTGTCGCACGTGGGCAGGTCGCCATGACCTATATCATTGCCGAAGCGGCAGACGGTCTGGTGATCGTCGATCAGCACGCCGCGCATGAGCGGCTGGTACTGGAGCGGCTCAAGGCGGCGGGCGCGCAAGGGGCGGTCACCGCCGCGCAAGCGCTGTTGCTGCCCGAAGTGGTCGAGCTGGACGAGCCGCATTGCGACCGACTGGAAGAACGTGCCAGACAGCTGGCGGAATACGGCCTCGCGCTTGAACGGTTTGGGCCAACTGCGATGCTGGTCCGGGCAGTTCCAGCGGTGCTGGGCAAGGGCGATGTCCAGGCACTGGTCCGCGATATTGCCGATGATCTGGCCCAGAACGGTGATGCGCTGCTGCTGGGCGAGCGGCTCGATCTGGTGCTGGCAACGATGGCCTGCCACGGCTCGGTCAGGGCCGGGCGGATCCTCAGCGTGGCCGAGATGAACGCGTTGCTCCGCGAAATGGAAGTAACCCCGCGCTCGGGTCAGTGCAACCACGGACGGCCAACCTGGGTCAAACTGGCGCATGGCGATATCGAAAAGCTGTTCGGGCGGCGCTAAGCTTCGGGATTGCGCACGCGGATCAGGCCGATCGACTTCATGCTCATCACCATCACATCATTCTGATTATAGACCTGAATGATCGAGCGCATGCTGCCCATTTCGGGACGGGAGCGACTGCGGGTCTTTTCCGTCAGCTCGGTTTCAATCCGCAGGACGTCACCGGGATAGACCGGTTTGAGCCAACGCAGTTCATCCTGGCCGGGCGAGCCGAGTCCGGCCTGCTGCTGCGTCCCCATATTATCGACCAGCATCCGCATCACCATCGCGCAAGTGTGCCAGCCGCTGGCGGAAAGCCGCCCGAAATGGGTTTTGGCAGCGGCGGCATCATCGAGGTGGAAGGCTTGCGGATCATATTTGCGGGCGAATTCGATCACCTCGTCGCGGGTTACCTCATAACGGCCAAAGCTGGTCTTGGCGCCGACTTCGAGGTCTTCAAAATATTGCACGGTCAGCCCTCGCTCAGACGTTGAACCTGAAGTGCATCACATCGCCGTCCTGCACCGCATATTCCTTGCCTTCCTGGCGCAGCTTGCCGGCATCCTTGGCTCCGCTTTCGCCGCCCAGCGCGATGTAATCATCATAGGCAATGGTTTCGGCGCGGATGAAGCCGCGCTGCATGTCGGAGTGAATCTCGCCTGCCGCATCGGGTGCCTTGGCCCCGGCGTGGACAGTCCAGGCCCGCGCTTCCTTGGGGCCAACGGTGAAAAAGGTCAGCAGATGCAGCAGTTCATAGCCCGAGCGGATGATCCGGGCGAGGCCGGTTTCATGCAGGCCCATTTCTTCAAGGAATATCATCCTTTCCTCGGGCTCCATCCCGACCAGCTCGCTCTCAATTGCAGCCGAAACGATTACCGCATTGGCTCCTTCGGCTTTGGCTTTTTCGAATACCTGGGCGGTAAAGGCGTTGCCACTCGCGGCGGATCCCTCCTCGACGTTGCAGACATACAGCACTGGCTTGGCGGTGAGCAGTTGGGCCTGCTTGAAGACCCGGTCTTCTTCCTCGTCCTTCGGCTTGCTCAGCCGGGCGGGCTTGCCTGCGCGCAGCAAATCGAGCGCCTGGCCCAGCACCGAGGCGATGATTTTTGATTCCTTATCGCCCTGCGCTGATTTCTTCTGTGCGGCGGGCACCCGCTTTTCCAGACTTTCCAGATCGGACAGCATCAGCTCGGTCTCAACCGTATCGGCATCCGAGACCGGATCGATCTTGTTCTCGACATGCTGGATGTCATCGTTCTCAAAGCAGCGCAGCACGTGGATGATCGCATCGACTTCGCGGATATTGCCAAGGAACTGGTTACCGAGGCCCTCACCCTTGGAGGCCCCGCGCACCAGCCCCGCGATATCGACAAAGCCGAGCTGGGTCGGGATAATTTTCGCACTGCCAGCAATCGCGGCAAGCTGATCCAGTCGCGGATCGGGCACGCCGACATTGCCGACGTTGGGCTCAATCGTGCAGAACGGATAATTGGCCGCCTGCGCCGCCTGCGTCTCGGTCAGCGCATTGAACAGGGTCGATTTGCCGACATTGGGCAGCCCGACGATACCGCATTTGAAACCCATGATGTACTCCAGAGCCTAGAGCGTGATGCGATTCAGTTTTATCGCATCATGCTCTAGGGCCACAATTGCCAAGCGGCGGCGGATAGCGATCAGCGCGCAGTTTTACCATAGTTGCCATGAGTTCTGCGATTGCCGCCTGTGCCTGACCTGGCTTCAGGCAGAATTGCTGTCAATATCGGCTCGGGAAATGGTCAGATAAGACACCAGCGAGAATATGACGACGGCAAATAATCCGCTTGTCCAGATCGTACCGAGTCCCTGGCCGCCATCTCCGGCAGACTGCGAGAGCAAATCTCCGCACGAAGCACCAAATGGCCGGGTCAGGACATAGGCGATCCAAAAGGCCCATACGCCGTCGAAATTAAATCGGTAATAGGCAAGCGTCACCAGCCCGATCGCCCCGCCAAAAACCAACGCCGACAGGCCATAGCCGAAATTCATCTTTTCGGCGAGGAGGTCACCGGCAGCTGTGCCCAAAGCAAAGGTGAACAGAATGGCTGTCCAGTAGAAGATTTCGCGCCGTCTGGTGAAGATTGAATGGATCGAAAGGGTGCGTTCCTTGGCGTGCCAGATAACAAATGTGAGGATGAGCGAAATGCTGAAGGCGATTGTGGTGACGATAAGAGAAACGCCGTAATTGTCGACGAGATTGTCCGTCACCAGCGTCCCGAACACGCTCAGGAACACTACCGCCAGCCAGTAGCGCCACGGCAGATAACGGCGGGCTAATAGTTGTAAAAGCAATGCCACGAGCAGTAATATGCCCATGATCCAGGATGTCTTTGTCAGTCCCAGGCCAAGGTTGAGGTTGAGAAAATCTGCGGCAGTTTCGCCCACCGTGGTCGCCATGATCTTGATGATCCAGAACCAAAGCGTAACGAGGGGAACCTTGTTGGACATCGTTTCCGGTGCAAGCTGCCGATCGGCAATGATGCCATCCTTCACGACTGTTTGACCGAATTTTCCAGAACATCTACCAGATCGAGTTCTCGCGTAGCCGCTTTTGCTGCCGCGAGTTTATCCCGCGCCCTGACTGCGCTGTCCATCGCTGCCAGCGAAGCATCAAAATCTCGCGCGGCACCGGCATCTCCGATGCGCGTTTTGACGCTGTTCCATTGCTCGACTGCAAAGACGTGTGCCTTGACCATATCATCCCAGCGAACTGGCCATGCGCGTCCATCGGCCTGAAAACGGAAACCGGCGTAATCAAGCAATCCGATTGGCAGTGGAACCTCTGCCGACCCATTTGCTGCCGTGATGAACAGACGATAGATTTCAATCGAAGCCAAGGATAGATTGGCCGACTGGCCACTGCTTGCGGCCCGCTCGACACTATTCATAGCCGTGTCGAGTGCCACTTGCGCGGGACTGTCCAGTAGCGGCCTGGCGTGCTTCGCTTCGGCCCGGGCGAGCGCAAGTTTTGCATCACTGTCCGGGCGCTGGGCATAAGCTGCTTCGGTCAGGTTCTCAAACCGTTCCGCCGCTGCCAGAAGGCCCTGACGGGCGGCATCCGTTACAACTACCCCGACTGCGACGCTTTGCGTGGCAGTTGCAACTGGCGGCGGTGCAGCACTTTTCTGGCAACCAGCCAAAGCCAGCACGGCGAAGGCTGCGGGGAATACAATTCTTGCCTGAAAGAGGTGTCTTGCCTGGAAGGGGTGCATCAGGAGGTTTCCGATCAGCTTGCGATATGCCCCGCTGTCAGAGTAAACAGGCCTTTTGCAATAACCTGTCAACAGTCAATATGCGGGTCGGCAGTGCGGTATAGTGTCGCGCAGGCAGCCGGGAAGGCCGATCACTCCGCCAACCTCACCGCCACGTCATTCATAAACCGCGCGTCATCGCCCTTGGCCAGCCACTCCGCTTCAGCGCAGACTGCGCCGAGCATATCGGCCAGATCATCCTGCTCATCTTTTGCATAGTTGCCCAGCACATAGCCGGTCACCCGGTCCTTGTGTCCGGGATGGCCGATGCCGATGCGGACCCGGCGGAAATCCGGGCCGATGTGCTGATCGATCGAGCGCAGCCCGTTATGTCCGGCAGTACCGCCGCCCTGCTTGACCTTGACCTTGAACGGGGCAAGATCGAGCTCGTCGTGGAACACCGTCAGCGCATCAGGCTCAAGCATGTAGAACCGCAGCGCCTCGCCCACCGCGCGGCCGCTTTCGTTCATGAAGGTGGCGGGTTTGAGCAGCAGGATCTTCATCTCGCCGATCCGGCCTTCCTGCAGCCAGCCGGAGAATTTCTTCTGGACCGGGCCAAAACCGTGAACGTCAGCCAGCACATCGGCGACCATGAAGCCGATATTGTGCCGGTGCAGCGCATATTGCGGACCGGGATTGCCGAGGCCGACCCACAGTTGCATCGTCAGCAGCCCTGCCTTTCAGGGGAGGGGCCGGGGGTGGGGCCTCTCCGCTGGGTCTTACTATGAGGATGGCCCCACCCCAACCCCTCCCCTGAAAGGGAGGGGCTTAAGGAGCCTCAAGCCTCAGCCGGCGTTTCTTCGGCGTCACCGGCTTCGCTCTTCAGCGCAGAAGGTGCAACGATCGTCGCGATGGTGAAATCGCGGTCGGTGATGGCCGAGACCGAACCTGCGGGCAAGGTTACATGGCTGATGTGGATCGATGCGCCAACTTCAAGACCGGTAACATCGATCTGGATGTCATCGGGGATCTTGTCCGCATCGCAGACCAGTTCCAGATCGTGGCGCACGATGTTGAGCACACCGCCGCGCTTGAGGCCGGGTGATGCGTCTTCGTTGATAAACAGCACCGGCACATCGACCGTAACCTTGGCATCCTTGGAAAGACGCAGGAAATCAACGTGGAGCGGGCGCTCGTTAACGGGGTGGAATGCCACATCCTTGGGCAGGGTGCGGATCGACTTGCCGCCTACTTCGACCATCACGATCGAGTTGGTGAAGTGACCGGTGCCAAGCTGGCGGCGCAGTTCCTTCTCTTCGATATGGACTGCAAGCGGGGCTTCCTTGCCACCATAGATAACGGCGGGGACGCGGCCTTCACGACGCAGTGCACGGGAGGCTCCCTTGCCAGCCCGTGTCCGCGTCTCAGCCGGCAGGGTATGAGTATCGCTCATCTGAACTACCTTTTCAAAAACACTGGTTGCACAATTCTCCCGTCACGCCTCCAGGGATGACCATGATCGGGGAAGCGCGCGCCTCTAACCGCATTACGGGCAAAAGGCAAGTTATTGGACGCGGCGAACCTTGTAGCCGCGCGCGACGAGCTGCGCCGGCAGTCCCTCTGCTCCGGCAAGGTGGAGCGCGCCCACCGCCACTATAGGCCTTGCGCCCTGCCGGAGCATCACCGAAACTTGGTTCGCCCAGGCGTTGTTGCGATCTGTCAGGAGCGCCTGGTGAAGCTCAGGATCGGCCATCATTCCGCGCTGCATTTCGGCCTCCATCACCTTCATATCGCCTTTGCGCCAGGCAATCCCGAGCCGGTCATCGCCATTGTCTTGCGCTGCCTCCATCACGATCGCGACCAACAGATCGCGCTGCTCGGCTTCGGGCAAGGCGTCGAACAGGCCAAGCTGGGCGGCGGCACCTTCCAGCTCTTCAACTGGTTTGCCTTTGGCCGCGCGCAAAATCTCGCGGTCGATGCCGAAATCGCCATTGGCCTCGGCCTGGGCGGCATTGGCGATTGTCAGCGCGGCGGCCCAGGTCTCGGTTTCGCCAAACTGGCCGGGATCGAGTTTGAATTTGCGCATCAGCGCCAGCAGCTGAGACCGGACCGGGGGCGGCACCCGCGTATCCAGCGGCGGCAAATCTGGACTGGCGGCCAATCGCGCGTAGATTTGGGTCAGCGCCTGCTGGTTATCGATATCGGCGATTTCCAGTACCAGCCGGTCCGACCGCGCCAAGGCTGCGTCCACCTGAGCAGAGCGCCATTTGACGGCTGCGGGCAGGGCGTGGATCGTGCCAAACAGCCAAGCCCGCTCGCCATGATCGCCAGTAACTTCCCATAATGCCGGGGTCACCACCTCACGCGGCTGGGGTTTGCAGGCAGCCAGCGCCAAAATCAGGACGGTCAGGACGCGGCGCATTATTGAACCCGCATCGCCGAAATCCCCAGCTGCGAAAGCTGGTCCTGCAGGCTGCCCGGTCCGCCAAGATGCCCGGCGCCCACTGCGACAAAGCTGGTGCCGGGAGAATCCAGCCGGGTCTTGATCCATCTGGCCCAGGTCCGGTTGCGATTGGTCAGCAGTATGGTGACCATTGCCGGGTCATCTTCTGCCGCATTCATCAATTCGGCCAGCTTTGCGGCATCGCCCTCGCCCCATTCGCTAACGATCTCCTCGACGGTTTTGCGCAAAGTGGGCAACGCCTCGATCACCTCGCCAAGGTAGCGCAGCTGAGTGCGCTGCGTGAGGCCATCGAACAGCGCAAGCTGATAATCGAGCGTTTCCAGCCCGATGCGGGGTCGGCCGCGTTCCTTGATCCGCTCTGCCAGGGTATTTTCCACCCCGCTACCCACCGCAAAACCTTGGCGCAGCAACGGAATTGTCGCCAGCACAACGGCGGCATACCAGGGTTTGTAGACGTCAAAACTGGCGACTGGCAGCTTGAACCCGGTCAAAGTCGCTTCAAATTTCGCTCGCTCACGCTTGGTCATCAGGCCGCGCAGGCTTTTGCCCTTGGGCAATACGGCGCGGGCCATCAGCGAGGTCTGGACCGTTCCGTCGGCCACTTCCGGGATTTCAGTGACCAACTCGTCCGCGCTGCTCACGGCCTCGGCCAGCGGACCGTTCAGCCATTCCATTCCTTGCGGGAGCAGGTGGATCGTCCCAAACAGGTAGATCGTGGTATCCGCATCGGACACTTTCCACAGCGCCGGACGCAGCTGTTGCACTGACGGAGCGGTCTCGGAGGCTGGCATTTGCTGGGCGGACGCTGCACTTGCAAGGCAGACCGCGAACATCGCCAGCGCCGCGACCAGTGGTTTGGGCATAATCATCATGCCATATGCTATAGCCGAACCATTGCGCATTGCAGCATCGCTTATTGACCCTGTCGGGACCATGAGCCAAAGCCCGCGATATGTCTGAATCGACGCCGCCCTTAAGCTTTCAGGACATGATCCTGCGCCTCCATGCCTTCTGGAGCGCGCAGGGCTGCCTGATCCTTCAGCCCTATGACATGCGAGTGGGGGCAGGGACGTTCCATCCCGCGACCACGCTGCGCGCGTTGGGGCCGGAACCGTGGAGCGCGGCCTACGTCCAGCCCTCGCGCCGGCCGACCGATGGGCGCTATGGCGAGAACCCCAACCGCCTCCAGCATTATTACCAGTATCAGGTGATCCTCAAGCCCAATCCGGCCAATCTGCAGGAGCTTTATCTGGCTAGCCTGGCCGCGATCGGCATCGATCCGCTGGCGCATGACATCCGGTTTGTCGAGGATGACTGGGAAAGCCCCACCTTGGGCGCCTGGGGCCTCGGCTGGGAGGTCTGGTGTGATGGGATGGAAGTGACCCAGTTCACTTATTTCCAGCAGATGGGCGGGTTCGATTGCAAGCCAGTCGCGGGCGAGCTGACCTATGGGCTGGAGCGGCTGGCGATGTATATCCAGGGCGTCGACAGCGTTTATGACCTCGCCTTCAACTCAGCAGGCGTCAGCTATGGCGATGTGTTCCTGAAGAACGAGCGGGAATTCTCCAAATACAACTTCGAAGTGGCAGACACGCCCGCGTTGTTCGACGGTTTCACCAAGGCCGAGGCCGAATGTATCCGCTGTATCGAGGCGGATATTCCGCTCGCCGCCTATGATCAAGCGATCGAGGCGAGCCATCTGTTCAATCTGCTGCAAGCCCGCGGCGTGATCAGCGTGCAAGAACGCGCCAGCTACATGGGCCGGGTGAGGGATCTGGCCAAGGGTAGCTGCCAAAAGTGGATTGAGAAGAGCACGCCGGAATGGGAAGCGAAGTTTCCGGGGTGGAGCGCATGACTGATTTCCTCCTCGAACTGCGGTCCGAAGAAATTCCCGCGCGGATGCAGGCGGGCGCGCGGGCGTCGCTGGACAAGCTGTTCCGTGAGGCAATGGCCGCTGCCGGCGTCGGCTTTGGCGAACTGACCATCTGGTCCACCCCGCGCAGATTAGCGTTGATTGCCCACGATATGCCGCTGGCGACTGCTGCGGTCAGCGAAGAACTCAAAGGCCCGAAGGTGGGCGCTCCGCCCCAAGCGCTCGAAGGGTTCCTGCGCAAGACTGGCCTGACCGAAGATCAGCTGACCCAGCGGGATGGCGTATTCTTCGCCATTTCCGAAAAACCCGGCCGAGCGACTGCTGACGTACTGGCCGAAGCAATTCCGGCGATCATCCGGGCCTTTCCGTGGCCCAAGTCGATGCGCTGGGGCGCTGCCTCGCTCAGCACCGAAAGCCTGCGCTGGGTTCGGCCATTGTCGGGCATTGTTGCGCTGCTGGGCGATGATCTGGTGGAATGTGAAGTGGGCGGGGTGGCATCGGGTTACGCCACGATGGGCCACAGGTTCCACCACTCGGGCGAAATCACCATCGGCAATGCCGCCGATTATGCCGAAAAGCTGCGCGCTTGCCATGTAATCGTCGATCATGCCGAGCGTGAGGCGATCATCCGCATCGGCGCGGCCAAGGCTGCGGCGGATGCCGGGCTGGTGCTGATCGATGATGAGGGGCTGGTGATCGAAAATGCTGGTCTGACCGAATGGCCGGTCCCACTGCTTGGCCGGTTTGATGCGGCATTTCTTGAGGTTCCACCTGAAGTTATCCAGCTGACCGCGCGGACCAACCAGAAATATTTCACTTGTCGCGATGCTGATGGAAAGCTTACCAACGCCTTCGTCTGCACCGCCAATATCGCGGCCAGCGACGGCGGTGCGGGCGTGGTCGACGGCACCCGCAAGGTGCTGGCCGCGCGGCTGTCCGATGCACGCTTTTTCTGGGAGCAGGACCGGAAGAAGACGCTGGCGGAACATGCAGAGAAACTGGCAAACATCGTGTTCCATGAGAAACTGGGCACTGTAGCCGACAAGGTTGAGCGGGTCGCCAAGCTGGCGCGGTGGCTGGTTGAGGAAAATATCGTCAAAGAAACCCCCCTCCCGCTTGCGGGAGGGGCCGGGGGTGGGTCAGTGCCATTGAGTGCTGCGTCCATTTCTGACTCACCCACCCCTAACCCCTCCCGCAAGCGGGAGGGGAATCTAGCCACCCTCGCCGAACAGGCCGCCCGCCTGTGCAAAGCCGATCTCACCACCGAAATGGTCGGCGAATTCCCCGAACTGCAAGGCCTGATGGGCGGCTACTACGCCCGCGCCGAAGGACTGCCCGACGCCGTCGCCGACGCGATCCGCGATCACTACAAGCCGGTCGGGCAGGGCGATGATGTGCCGACTGCCCCGGTGACGGTGGCGGTGAATTTGGCGGATAAGCTGGATAGCTTGTCGGTCTTTTATTATATCAACGAGTTACCTTCGGGATCACGCGATCCCTTTGCCTTGAGGCGCGCGGCGTTAGGGGTCCTTAGGTTAGTTATCGAGAACGATCTACGCTTTGAGGTAGGTGATGCGATTCAGTTCATCTTGGCTGATTTCATTGGCAAATTGGTGAGTGGTGAGCAGTTCAATAAATTTGATGTTCTTCTTGATGCACTCGAGAGTTCTGGGGTTGGAATCAGCGTTGACGAATTTAGCAGTCTTTTGCGTCAGATTGGGGCCCAGGTTACCAGTGATGAAGCAAATCAAAGAGTGTTTGTTGGCCCAACGGAGCGGGTAGTGCTGCAATTGGTGAACTTCTTCGCCGACCGCCTCAAAGTCCAGCAACGCGAGGCCGGTGTCCGCCACGATCTGATCGACGCGGTGTTCGCGCTTGGCGGCGAGGATGATCTCGTCCGCCTGCTCGCCCGGGTCCATGCGCTGCAGGCGTTCGTTTCCACCCCGGACGGCACCAACCTGCTCGCCGGATACAAGCGCGCGGCGAATATCCTCAAGAAGGAGGGCGTCGTCCCCGCGCAGGCGGGGACCGCTGGCCTCATCGATGCGACCTCTGCGCCCGGAGACCAGCGGTCCCCGGTCGAGCCGGGGTCGACGAATGCACTTTCCTACACCCCGGAAATTGCGGAAAAGGCGCTGATGGATGCGCTTTCAACCGCCGGGCCAAAGGCCGCTACTGCCGTCGCGGCCGAGGACTTCGCGGGCGCGATGGCCGCTCTGGCTTCACTCCGCGCGCCGATCGACGCGTTTTTCGATAAGGTAACGGTCAACGATGCGGACCCCGCCAAACGCACCGCGCGGCTTGGGCTGCTCGCGCGGTTTCGTGATGCTGTTCACAACGTGGCGGACTTCTCGAAGATCGAAGGCTGAGCAAACCATGTGTCACCTGTCACCTTTGACAATCAAGTGACCGGTATCGAACGATAAATCACGGGTTACACTTGGGTGACACCGTGTCACCTTTGTCACCCAGAGCAACGGGAAACTGCGCTACCATGAGTGACAAGGTTTACACTTTCGGCGGAGGTGTCACCCAAGCGGACCCGCGCACCCGCGACAAGACCATTGTTGGCGGCAAGGGCGCCAATCTCTCCGAAATGGCCGGAATTGGCCTGCCGGTGCCGCCGGGCTT
The DNA here is from genome assembly GCA_031372185.1 of Novosphingobium sp. GTDB lineage: Bacteria > Pseudomonadota > Alphaproteobacteria > Sphingomonadales > Sphingomonadaceae > Novosphingobium. Next base: position 34,052 of record JANMKT010000005.1, on the reverse strand, counting down.
CACCATCACCACCGAAGTTTGCGTCGATTATCTGGCGGGCAAGGCCGATCTTGGCGTGCTGCTGGCGGGCGATATCGCCACTGCGCTGACCCACATCGAAACCGCCGTGGGCAAGAAGTTTGGCGATGCCGCCGATCCGCTGCTGGTTTCGGTCCGCTCGGGCGCAAGGGTTTCGATGCCCGGAATGATGGACACCGTTCTCAACCTTGGCCTCAACGATCTGACGGTTGAAGGACTGGCGGCAACGTCGGGCGATGCCCGCTTCGCCTGGGACAGCTATCGCCGGTTCATCCAGATGTATTCCGATGTGGTGCTGGGGCTCAACCACCATCTGTTCGAAGACGCACTGGAAATCATCAAAGAAGACAATGGGTTCTTTACAGATATTGAGATGCAATATGATAATTGGCAAGCATTGGTTTCACAATACAAGGAAATCGTCCAAACTGAGCTTGGCAAACCATTCCCTCAGGATGTGTTTCATCAACTAAACGGCGCAATCGCTGCCGTATTCGACAGCTGGGACAGCGACCGCGCCAAAGTCTATCGCCGCCTCAACGATATTCCGGGCGATTGGGGCACCGCCGTCAACGTTCAGGCGATGGTGTTCGGCAATATGGGCGACACATCGGCCACCGGCGTCGCCTTCACCCGCGATCCCGCGACCGGAGAGCGGGCTTACTACGGTGAATGGCTGGTCAACGCCCAGGGCGAAGACGTGGTCGCCGGGATCCGCACGCCCCAGTACCTGACCAAACGCGCCCGCGAACTGGCCAACGCCAAGCCGCTCTCGATGGAAGAGGCGATGCCCGCCGCCTATGGCGAACTGGCCAAGGTGTTTGACCTGCTCGAACTGCATTACAAAGATATGCAGGACATCGAATTCACCGTCGAGCGCGGCCAGCTGTGGATGCTGCAGACCCGCAGCGGCAAGCGCACCGCCAAGGCGGCGCTGCGCATGGCGGTGGAAATGGTCGGCGAAGGCCTGATCGATGAGCGGGCGGCGATCCTGCGGGTCGATCCGATGGCGCTCGATCAGATGCTCCACCCCACGCTTGATCCCAAGGCCCTGCGCGATGTGCTGGTGACCGGGCTTCCGGCTTCCCCCGGGGCAGCGTCGGGCGCGATTGTGCTGGACTCTGATCTGGCGGAAAAGCTGGCGGAACGCGGCGATGCGGTGATCCTTGTCCGAGTTGAGACGTCACCTGAAGATATTCATGGGATGCACGCCGCGCGCGGCATCTTGACCGCGCGCGGCGGCATGACCAGCCACGCCGCAGTGGTCGCGAGGGGCATGGGGCGGCCTTGCGTGTCAGGCGCTTCGGGCGTCTCGATCGATATCGCCAGCCGCACTCTGCGGATCGGCACCCGTGAGCTCAAAGAAGGCGATATCATTACCCTCGACGGCGCGACCGGGGCGGTTATGGCGGGCGAAGTTCCGACTATCGAGCCTGAGCTTGTGGGTGATTTTGGCATACTGATGGGCTGGGCCGATCAGCACCGCCGGATGAAAGTCCGCACCAATGCCGAAACTCCGGCAGATTGCCGGATGGCGCGCCAATTTGGCGCAGAGGGCATCGGGCTGTGCCGCACCGAACATATGTTCTTTGACGCGAACCGGATTTCCGCGGTGCGCCAGATGATCCTGGCCGAGGATGAGGCTGGTCGCCGTGCCGCGCTGGCCAAACTCCTGCCCGAGCAGCGGGCCGATTTTCAGGCGATCTTCGAGGTGATGGCGGGCCTTCCGGTGACCATCCGCCTGCTCGATCCGCCGCTGCATGAGTTCCTCCCGCAAGGCGATGGCGAATTTTCCGAGCTTTCCGACGCCATCGGGATTGGCGTCGAGACGTTGAAACGCCGTGCGGGCGAGCTGCATGAGTTCAACCCCATGCTCGGCCATCGTGGCTGCCGCCTGGGAATCACCTACCCCGAGATCTACGAGATGCAGGCCCGCGCGATTTTTGAGGCCGCCTGCGATGTCGCCGAAGCAAGCGGGGATGCCCCGGTTCCCGAGGTGATGATTCCGCTGGTGGCGACCAAGCGTGAGCTGGAGATCCTCAAGGCCCTGGTCGACCGGGTGGCAATTCAGGTCTTTGCCGAGAAGGGCCGCACACTCGACTATCTTGTCGGGACGATGATCGAACTGCCGCGGGCTGCACTGATGGCGGGCGAAATTGCCGAGGAGGCAACCTTCTTCTCATTTGGAACCAATGATCTTACGCAAACAACTCTTGGCGTTTCGAGGGACGATGCGGCGCGGTTCCTGGGACCTTACGTGGAGCAGGGAATCTATCCGCGCGATCCGTTCGTCAGCCTTGATATTGACGGGGTCGGCCAGCTTGTAAGCCTTGCGGCAGAGCGCGGGCGGGCCACCCGGCCCGACATCAAGCTGGGGATCTGCGGCGAACATGGCGGCGATCCGGCCAGCATCGCCTTTTGCGAGAAGGTCGGCCTCGATTACGTCAGCGCTTCGCCCTACCGGGTGCCGATTGCCAAGCTGGCGGCAGCGCAGGCGGCACTAACGCTTCCAGCCACTTAGGGTGAGAATCTCAAACTGATCTGAAGTCCGTTCGCCAAACGCGGCACGAGCCGCCGACAGTGCCGAGCGCCCAAGCGGCGGGCCAGGGCGAGCAAGAACATTGCCAAGGCCCTGGGCGCGCAAATCGTTCACCAGGCGGTCGAGCGAACTGAACCGGACTTCGAGCGAGCGGCTGTCAACCACCGGATCGGCCCAACCCGCCCGCTGGAGAAGCTGGCCGCCCGCCCGTACGTCAACCATCGGATGCAACCGGGGGGCAGGGCGGTCTCCATCGGCGGCCAACATCGCGGCACGCAGGGCTGGCAAGCTGCCCGCGCCGACAAAGCTGGCTATGGCGAACCCGCCGGGAGCCAGGGCATTGCGCATATGGATCAGCGCACCGGGCAGATCGTTGAGTGTGTCGATCGCGGCAAGGCTGGCGATCAAATCATAGCCGCCTCCGGGAAACGGGCGTTCTTCGTCAAACCCGTCAGCGGGCTCGCGCTGGTCAGCGCCCAGCTGGCGGGCCAGCGCGCCGGTCCAGTCGCCGATCACCAGCGCACGGCGCGGTTCAACCCGCAGAAAGCCGATCCGCTCGATTACATCCTCGATCATATCGTCGATCACATAGCGCGGCGCACCGGGCTCAACCTGCAGCGCCAGCATCCTGCAGCGCAGTGCAATGCGCCGGGCAGGGCTGAATATCCGGGGCGGGGGGGCACTGGCCATGCGCAGCCCCCTGCCGCGCCCGACGATTCAGCGCAAGCGCTTGTCGCAGAGCATTAGCTCGCTAGAACATGCTGGATGGAAATTCCCGCCGGTCTCGTCCCGATTATTGACCTTATCTTTCCGCCGCGCTGCCCATTATGCGGCCAAGGGCTGGCGGTTCAAGCTGGCCTCTGCTCGACCTGCTGGGCCGAGCTTGCCATTCCGGGCGAGCCGAGTTGTTCAACCTGTCAGCGTCCTTTCACAGAGGGAACCCCTGACGGATTCCTATGCGCTCCATGCATCGCAAAACCGCCGAAGCATGATGGAATCGTAGCCGGGACACTTTATAACGATGCATCCCGGCGTTTGGTGCTGGCGTTCAAACACGGACGGCGGATTGCGCTCGCGCAGTTTCTCGGCCGGATTGTCGCGGCGAGGCTGCCGCAAATCGATGCAACCTGGATCGTGGTACCGGTTCCGTTGCACCGTTGGCGCCTGTGGCGACGCGGGTTCAATCAGGCGGCCTTGCTGGGGCAGGAGGTGGCGCGGCAGCACGGCGCGGGATTGGCGGTCGATGCGCTGCTCCGGCGCAAGGCTACGCCGATGCTCGGCGGACTTGGTCGCAAGGCGCGTGCGCGCACTTTGAGCGGTTCGATCGTGGTAAATCCGAAACGTGCGGGATTGCTGAAGGGGGCCTCGATCGTACTGGTGGATGATGTACTGACCAGCGGCGCCACGAGCGACGCTTGCGTGGGCGCGCTGAAACGGGCCGGAGCGGAGCGGGTGCTTATCGCCTGTTTTGCACGCGTGCTGGATGAAGCGCTGCCATTGACGTGATCCCAAACGAAAACGCCCGGAGCCGAAGCTCCGGGCGCCCTCGTGACGAAACTAGTGAACGCTGCTTTCGCAGTTAGGCAACCCCCCTTCTGGTTGCCTCGTCCGATCCCTCATCTGGCTCGCCCAGCTTATGCAGGCATTAGCCTTTTCCCTGAACCCAGGCCTTGGTACTATTACAGCGCCATCGGATCTGGTGGACGGTTCTAGACCGCAGAGCTTACTTGATCGAAACGTTCAGAAAGGAAATAGACATGGCTTCCCCGCGCATATTTTGATCGACACATGTGGTTATCGTGCAACAAAGGAACCTATGAGCATTTTGGATGAGAAAGACCGCGAACAAGGCAGCGTATTCCTGCCGCAGTTCGATTCGCAAGGGCTGCTAACCGCAGTGGTTGTTGATGTGGCTACACGTGCAGTGTTGATGGTCGCATTCATGGACGCGTTGGCCCTGGCCAAGACGCGCGAAACGGGTCTTGCGCACTTTCACTCACGTTCGCGCGGGCGGTTGTGGCTGAAAGGCGAAACCTCCGGCCATTTTCTCAAGGTCAAAGAGATCCAGATCGATTGCGATCAAGACGCGCTGGTGTTGTATGTCCATCCAGCAGGCCCAGCCTGCCACACCGGCGCGACAAGCTGCTTTTATCGGAAACTCGAGGGCGAGCAGCTTATTCCATCGGAAAGTTGACGCTTACGTAAAGGGAATATAAAAGCGGGGCCATGGACAGTGCTGCTTCTCCGCTTTCGACTCACGATGGTGCCCATCTTGATCGGCCCGATGCGCTTCAGCGTGAAAACTATGCAATCTCGGATTTGACCGCCGAGTTTGACGTCACCGCGCGTGCGCTGCGGTTTTATGAGGATGAAGGCCTGATCTCGCCAGCTCGATCCGGGCTCAATCGGATATATTCCAAGCGTGATCGTGCGCGGCTCGCCTGGATCATGCGGGCAAAGAACGTCGGCTTCAGCCTGACCGAGATCAAGGAGATGATTGATCTCTATGATCTTGGCGATGGCCGGGTTCAGCAGCGCCGCGTAACGATCGAGCGCTGCCGCGAACGGGTGGGGCAGATGACCCAGCAGCGCAACGACATCGATTCCGCCATTATCGAACTGACCAGTTTTATTGCCTTGGTCGAAAAACTGGATCAGCCGCCAGCCCAAGCCTGATAGGGCCAAGGCCTTAACCCGACTACTAAGGACCAGATTCTAATGCCCATTTACAAGGCGCCTGCCCGCGATGCTCGCTTCATTATTAATGAAGTGCTGCGGGTGGAAAGCTATGACAATCTTCCTGGCTTTGAGAGCGTCAGTGCTGATCTGGTCGATACGGTGGTCGAGGAATGCGGCAAGTTCACCGCAGAAGTCCTCGCCCCGCTTAATCTGTCAGGTGATCTCGAAGGCTGCACCCGCCATGCCGATGGCAGCGTTTCAACTCCCAAGGGCTTCAAGGCAGCGTTTGAGCTGTTCCGCCAATCGGGCTGGGGCACCCTTTCGATGCCGCAGGAATTCGGCGGGCAGGGAATGCCGCATCTGCTTGGTTTTATCATGGAAGAATTCATGTCCTCGGCCAATCAGGCGTTCGGGATGTATCCGGGACTAACCAATGGCGCAATCGCGTCAATCCTTGCCAAAGGTTCGCCCGAACAACAGGCCAAGTACCTGCCCAAAATGGTTGCGAGCGAATGGCTCGGAACGATGAACCTGACCGAACCGCAGTGCGGCACCGATCTGGGCCTGATTCGCACTCGTGCCGTACCGCAGGTCGGCGGCTCCTATGCCATCACCGGAACCAAGATTTTCATTTCGGCGGGCGAGCATGATCTGACCAAGAATATCATCCACCTGGTGCTGGCCAAAACGCCCGATGCGCCAGATTCAACCAAGGGCATCTCACTGTTCATCGTGCCCAAGGTTCTGGTGAACGAGGATGGCTCGCTGGGTGCCCGAAATGCGGTGTCGTGTGGCTCGATTGAACACAAAATGGGCATCCACGCTAACGCGACTTGCGTGATGAACTATGACGGCGCGACCGGATTTATGGTGGGTGAGGAGAACAAGGGCCTCGCCGCGATGTTCATCATGATGAATGCCGCCCGGCTTGGCGTTGGGATTCAGGGCCTGTCACAAGCCGAAGTCGCCTACCAGAATGCGGTCAAATATGCGCACGAACGCCGTCAGGGCCGGGCGCTTACTGGCGCGGCAGAGCCCGCCGAGAAGGCTGATACCCTGTTCGTCCATCCCGATGTGCGCCGGATACTGATGGACGCCAAGGCGTTTACCGAGGGGATGCGCGCGCTGTATCTGTGGGGTGCGCTCCAGATCGATTTGTCCCACAAATTGGAAAATGAGGCGGATCGCCAGATGGCAGACGATCTGATCAGCCTGCTGACCCCGGTGATCAAGGGCTACGGCACCGACAAGGGGTTCGATACTACGGTCAATATGCAGCAGGTGTTCGGCGGACACGGCTACATCGCCGAATGGGGGATGGAGCAGTTTGTGCGCGATGCCCGGATCACCCAGATCTATGAGGGTGCCAACGGTGTTCAGGCGATGGATCTGGTTGGCCGCAAGCTTGCCATGAACGGCGGACGCGCAGTACAGGCGCTGTTCGCGCTAGTCGACAAGGAATGCGCTGAACTTAAGGGCGAGGCCGCGCTGGGTGATCTGGCCGGCCAGCTGGAAAAGGCCAATGGCGAGCTCAAGACCGCGACGATGTGGTTCATGGCCAACGGTATGGCCAGCCCCAACAATGTTGGCGCAGGCGCGTACCACTATATGCATATGATGGGTATCGTTGCAGTAGGCCTGATGTGGCTGCGGATGGGCAAAACTGCCAGTGAAGCCCTTGTCGGCGGAGCCGAAGACAAGGCCTTTTATGAGGCGAAGCTCACGACTGCCCGTTACTATGGCGAGCGCTTCATCCCCGATGTCAGCGCGCTGCGCCGCAAGATTGAGGCCGGTTCCGAAGCAGTCATGTCCCTGCCGGTGGAGGCCTTCGCAACGGCTTGAGCTATTCGGGCAGGAAATCCGGGACCGACAGATAGCGCTCACCAGTATCATAGTTGAAGCCCATGATCCGGCTTGCCGCAGGCAGTTCGGGCAGCTTCTGGGCAATCGCGGCCAATGTCGCGCCGGAACTGATGCCGACCAGCATCCCTTCTTCGCGGGCGCAGCGGCGGGCCATTTCCTTGGCCTCACCAGCGTCAACCTGGATTGCGCCATCAATCGCTTGGGTGTGGAGGTTGCCCGGAATGAAGCCCGCGCCAATTCCCTGGATCGGATGAGGGGCAGGCTGCCCGCCGGATATGACCGGCGAGAGAGCAGGCTCCACCGCATAGGCCTTGAAGCCCGGCCAATGCCGCTTGAGTTCTTCAGCGCAGCCAGTCAGATGACCGCCGGTGCCAACCCCGGTAATCATCACATCAATTGGCATATCCTTGAAATCAGATAGGATTTCTTGGGCGGTAGTGCGGGCATGGACTGCAATGTTGGCGGGGTTTTCAAATTGCTGCGGCATCCACGAGTTCGGGGTTTCCTGAACCAGCTGATGCGCCCGTTCGAGCGCACCCTTCATGCCCTTTTCGCGCGGGGTCAGGTCAAAGCTGGCCCCATAGGCCAGCATCAGCCGACGCCGTTCGATCGACATCGATTCGGGCATGACGAGGATCAGACGGTACCCCTTTACGGCTGCAACCATCGCCAGACCTATCCCGGTATTGCCAGATGTCGGCTCAATGATCGTGCCGCCAGGCTTCAGGCTGCCATCCACCTCGGCTGCCTCGATCATGGCAAGACCAATGCGGTCTTTGATTGAGCCGCCCGGGTTGGCCCGTTCGGACTTTAGCCAGACCTCATAGTTGGGGAACATCCGCGACAGGCGAATATGCGGGGTGTTGCCGATGGTGGCGAGAATGCTGTCAGCCTTCATGGGACATTTTCCTTCTGGCGATAGTGAGGAGCAAATGTACGAGCATTACGCAGTTCGGGGAAGAGCCAGGCCCACAAAACTGTGACCGCAATCGCACCAACGCCGCCGAACAAAACCGCTCCGGTTGCGCTGAGCAGAGCTGCGGCAACGCCGGACTGCATTTCGCCCAGCTCGTTCGAAGCCGAGATCGCTAGGCCCGAGATGGAGGACACCCGGCCCCGCATATCGTCAGGCGTGTTGAGCTGGACCAGGCTGCTGCGCACATAAACCGAGACCATGTCGGCAGCGCCGAGAACGGCCAGCGCCGCCAGTGACAGCCACAACGAATGCGACAGCCCAAAAACTATTGTTGCCACACCAAAGACCACCACCGCCCACAGCATCTTCGCTCCGACATTTCGGGCCAAGGGCCAGATTGCGAGGCTGAGTGCCACCACTGCGGCGCCGACCGCAGGGGCGGCCCGCATCAATCCAAGACCCTCGGAGCCGACTTCCAGGATATCGCGCGCAAAGACCGGGAGCAGCGCGGTTGCGCCGCCAAGCAGCACCGCGAACAGATCAAGGGTGATGCAGCCGAGCAGAAACCGCTCGTTCCAGACATACGAAATCCCTTCTGCCATCTGGCGCACCGGATGGATATCCCGGCGCAGATCAGGCAGCTTCATCGGAGCGATGCTGAGCACGCCGATGCAGGCCAGCACCAGCAGCGCAATCGCGCTCCAATAGGGCAGGGCAGGGCTTGCCGCATAAAGCAGTCCGCCCGCAGCCGGTCCGACGACCGAACCGGCTTGCCAGGCGATCGAGTTCAAGGCGATGGCCCGGGGCAGCAAGGCCGGGGGTACGATGTTAGGCGCGATCGCACTCATCGCCGGGCCGACGAATACGCGGGCAGCGCCGTGGGCTGCGGCCAGCAGGAACAGGATCGGCAGGGTTAGTGTATCGGTGGACGTGGCCAGGCCGAGCAACAAAGCAACGCCCAGGTCAGCAAGATTGGCGATGGCGGCAACCCGGCGGCGATCAAACCGGTCCGCGACCAGCCCGGCAACCGGCGTAAGCAGGAACAGCGGAACGAATTGGGCAAGGCCCAGCAGCCCCAGCTGGAAAGCGGCGGCGTTGCGGCTCATGCCATAGTCGCTGCGAGCAATGTCGTAGGTTTGCCAGCCGATTACCACGACCATCGCCATTGTCGCCACGACCGCGGCAAAGCGCGCCAGCCAGAACAATCTGTAATCGCGGATCTGGAGCGGCGAGGTGGGTTCAGTCACACTGCCCAGATGGCAGTGCCAGCGCCGCTTGCCAAGCAATCAGATGATTGCGGTGTTGATAGCTGCGCTTTGGCGCCGCCATCTACTCAGCGGCTTTGGCGCAGCCGGGGGTTGGGCTGAATTGCATCGATCAAGCGGACAAAATCTTCGAGCCGGATGATCCGTTCAAACTGAAAGCCAGCCCGGTTCTCGGCACTCCAGATAAGATGTGCCTCAATCCGGCCGATGCTGGGCAAGCGAATGGTCACCCGCTCGCCTTTGCCGAGATCGTTTGCGCCTTCAATCATGAAGCCATGAGCGGACATATTGATGATGTGCAAATGGACATCGCCGAGCAAACGATGCTCGCCGATCACCTGGTGATCGACCGGATGCCGCGTTGCGCGGCGCAGATCGGTTACTGAAAGTTGTGCGCCGGCTGCCATGATTGGCCTGCCTCCCGTGGTTAAGTCAACAGCAGCCATAATGAGCGGTAATGGCGAATAAACCGTAAACTCGGGAAAATTGCGGATTCAGGCGCTCGTGCGGAGCACTCCGTGCTTCTTCTTGCCTGCGGAAATGCGCACTTCTGTGGCTGTGCCGGCAATATGCTGATTTTCATCGGAGATAGCCTCACCGTTTATTCGGGCACCGCCACCAGCAATCAGCCGCTTGGCCTCGCCCCGGCTGGCCGCAAATCCGATCCCGACCAGCGCATCGATCAGGCTGATGCCTTGAACCGGAAGAGCCAACACCGGAAGATCCGCGCCAACCCCGCCGCCAGCAAATGTCGCTGTGGCAGTAGCTTCAGCGCCGCGGGCCGCATCGTCGCCGCGGCACAACCGGGTAACTTCATTAGCCAGTACCACCTTGGCCGCGTTGATCCCGCTGCTGCCCGCACCTTCAAGCCGGGTAATTTCGTCCAGCGGCAGGTCGGTAAACAGGCGCAGGAACCGGCCGACATCGCGATCATCGCAATTGCGCCAGTACTGCCAGAAATCATATGCGGGCAGCGCAGCTTCGTTGAGCCACACAGCACCTGCGGCTGTCTTGCCCATCTTGGTCCCATCGGCAGTGGTCAGCAGCGGCGTGGTCAGTCCGAAAACTTCCTTGCTCTCCATCCGGCGCGAGAGTTCGATCCCGTTGACGATATTGCCCCACTGGTCCGATCCGCCCATCTGCAAACGGCAGCCTTCGCGCAGCGCCAGCTCGCGGAAATCATAGGCCTGGAGGATCATGTAGTTGAATTCAAGAAAGGTCAGTGGCTGTTCGCGTTCAAGCCGCAGCTTGACCGAATCGAACGTCAGCATCCGGTTAATGGTGAAATGCGGGCCAACGGTCCGCAACAACTCGACATAGCCCAGCGCGCTCAGCCATTTGTCATTATCGACCATGATGGCATCGGTCGGACCGTCGCCAAAAAAAAGCAGCCGCTCGAAGATGGTCCTGATCGAGGCGATATTGGCCTTGATATCAGCCGACGACAGCATCTTGCGGCTTTCGTCCTTGCCCGAAGGATCACCCACCTTGGTGGTTCCCCCACCCATCAGCACGATCGGCTTGTGGCCCGCCTGCTGAAGCCGCCGCAGCATCATGATCTGGACCAGCGATCCGACATGGAGTGAGGGCGCAGTGGCATCAAAGCCGATATAACCCGGCACGATCTGCTTTGCTGCCAAGGCATCAAGCCCGGCCGCGTCGGTCATCTGGTGGATGTAGCCACGCTCTTGGAGCGTGCGGAGCAGGGTGGAGCTGTATTGGGTCATGGCGCAAGGCCCTTAGCAGCGCCAGCGTGATAGCCCAAGTGCTGCTTGCCCGGACCTGCTTGCTGAGTAATAGAGGGCAGATGCACGCTCTCACGCTTCACCCCGATTGTCTGGCCGGGGCCGTCACCTCCATCAACGCGTCGATCAAACCGACCCCGGCTGGCTGCCAGGCCACCTTCGTGGTGACGGGTGATATAGCCCGGATCATTATTCCCGCAGCACAAGAACCCGCTCGGTTCGACGATTTGTGGAAGACAACCTGCTTTGAAATCTTCTGGCAGCATGGGCCCACTGCATACCGTGAATTCAACCTGTCGCCCTCTACCTGCTGGGCTTGCTACGATTTCGACGACTTTCGCGAAGGAATGCGCAACGCACCGGCGGAAGTTGAAATTGCGGTTTCTACAAGCGCCACAGAGCTGCGGCTGGTTGCCCATATTGGTTCGGAGCTGGCGCTGCCCGCGCACGTGGCCCTGAACGGCATCATCAAGGGCGACGACGGCGAAAACCGCTTCTGGGCGCTGGACTTTCCTGCTGGCAAGCCAGAGTTCCATGCCGCTACTTGCCGGGCATTGACGCTTGAAGCACTGGTAAAATCGTGAAGTTCGGGATCGATTGCCTTCTCGCTGACCCTGAATTGCGCAAGCCACTTGCAGACAAGCGCGTTGCCCTTGTCGCCCATCCTGCCTCGGTTACGGAGAATCTGACCCATTCGCTCGACGCGTTGATTGCCGCCGGGATCAACGTCAGCTCGGCGTTCGGCCCGCAACATGGACTGAAAGGCGACAAGCAGGACAATATGGTGGAGACGCCGGACGCGGTTGATCCGGCCAATGGCATCCCGGTCTTTAGCCTCTATGGCGAAGTCCGGCACCCGACCGGGCAAATGATGTCGACCGCCGATGTCTTCCTGTTTGATCTGCAAGACCTGGGCTGCCGGATCTATACGTTTGTCACCACGCTGCTCTATCTGCTCGAAGCCGCATCCGGCACCGGCAAGGCGGTGTGGGTGCTCGATCGGCCCAACCCTGCCGGCCGTCCGGTCGAAGGCACGCTGCTGCTGCCCGGGCAGGAGAGCTTTGTCGGGGCCGGCCCGATGCCGATGCGCCACGGCCTGACGCTGGGTGAAATGGGCCACTGGTTCATCGCTCACTTCAATCTCGACGTTGAATATCGGGTGATCGCGATGGAGGGCTGGCAGCCTGACGCGGCGCCCGGCTTCGGTTGGCCGGAAAGCCGGATCTGGATCAATCCCAGTCCCAATGCGGCAGGTCTCAACATGGCCCGCGCCTATGCCGGAACGGTGATGCTGGAAGGCACGACGCTGAGCGAGGGGCGCGGCACCACCCGTCCGCTAGAAGTTCTGTTCGGCGCGCCCGATCTGGATGCCAAGGTGGTGCTGGCCGAGATGCAGCGCATTGCCCCGCAATGGCTGTCCGGCTGCTCGCTGCGCGAGGTATGGTTTGAGCCGACCTTCCACAAGCACGCCAAAAGCCTGTGTAGCGGGCTCATGATCCATGCCGAGGGAAGCTTTTACGATCACCACGCCTTCCGCCCGTGGCGCTTGCAGGCATTGGCGTTCAAGGCGATCCGCAACATCCACCCGGATTATCCGTTGTGGCGCGATTTTCCCTATGAGTATGAACTGGATCGGCTGGCGATCGATGTGATCAACGGCGGCCCCGCCTTGCGCGAATGGGTTGATGACCGGGCCGCAGCGGCAGGTGATCTTGACGTAGTGGCCGCTCGGGACGAGGCAGCTTGGCGCGAAACTGTCGCTGGATTTCAGATCTATACGTAGTTCGCGACCCAGGCGATAAACTGGGCGGAGGGCAGGAACAGCAGCTGGGCCAGCATCGTTCCCGCCAGGCGGCTGAACGAAATCCATACGATCGTGCGGCGGAACAACGCCTCGCTGACCCGGCCCTCGATTACATCATCGGTCATCACTGACAGCTGTGGATCGATCAAAGCGAACAGCAGGATTGTGGCAAACCCGTTGATCACCGCCGAAAGCTGCGATGCCGTGACGCGAAACTCGGGGTTGAGATAGCCGGCATAGAGTGACGCCAGCACGCCAACCGTTATCAGCGCCTGCGCCAGGCAGTTGGCCAGCAGAACGCCCCAGCCCACCCCGCGCTCTTTCACAAGGCTGCGGATCTGCGACAGGGCAGGGCGGGCGATCGAATCCCGCATTGTCTGAAGTCCAGCAGGAGAAGCGCTGCGCAGGATCATTCTGGTCGTCGAGCGGTGCTCTTGAAAATAGCCAATCGCGCGAACGAACAGCCTCTGTCCGGTTGGCACCAAAATGATCCCGACGGCCACGGAAGCGCTCGCCGCCAGCAGTACCATGTGAAAATCCCACAGCAGCGCATCGCCGCCGCCCGTGGTCAGCCGCATTTCGATCCGCTTGGCCAGGAACGGCCCGAGGAAGCTGTTCGATGTGCGCGAAACCAGCACCAGAATGTTGAACAGGGCAAAGCTCATCGCGATTCGGCGGGTCCGCACCCCCGCGATCCGTGCGGCATAGGCCAGCGTGCCGATCAGATTGATCCCGGCGGTGAGCAGGCAAATGATGAGAAGTTGGCTATCCATCGCCGGGCCTTAGCCAGACAAAGCGCATCTCGCCAGCAGCTTGACGTTCGGAGAGTGCGGGCCGAAACAGCTGTTTAACGAAATCGGCAGGCGCGGCTCACCTGATCAGGCTTGGCCTTGGCCCGCTGTTTTTCGGGATGTTGTCCGACTTGCTCAAGCCTGCCTATGGCGAGGAGTCAGTCCGGTATGTCTTGTACGGAGCAGCATGGATGAGTCTGATCCCGGCATATTTCTTCTGGCGCTGCAGTTTGCGACTCAATGCGGAGCTTGACCGGAAGGGTTAGTGCTTCTTGCGGGTCATCTCGCGCATCGCATCGTCAAGCCCACCAAGTGTCAATGGAAACATTGAATCGCCGACCAGCTCCTTGATCATCTTGGTCGATTGCGAATAGCCCCACTGCTTTTCCGGCACCGGATTGAGCCACACCGTGGCCGGATAGACATGCGCCACGCGCTGCATCCAGGCGGCGCCCGATTCTTCGTTGAAATGCTCGACAGAGCCGCCCGGATGGGTGATTTCATAGGGGCTCATCGCCGCATCGCCGACGAAGATCACCTTGTAATCATGGCCGTATTTGTGGAGAATGTCCCAAGTGTTGGTCCGGTCCGACCAGCGCCGCTTATTGTCTTTCCACACCCCTTCATACAGGCAGTTGTGGAAGTAGAAGAACTCCATGTTTTTGAACTCGCTGGTCGCCGCACTGAACAGCTCCTCGACCAGCTTGATGAACGGGTCCATCGAACCACCAACATCGAGGAACAGCAGCAGCTTGACCGCATTATGCCGCTCGGGCCGCATATGAATATCGAGCCAGCCCTGCTTGGCGGTGCCATCAATCGTGGCATCGAGGTCAAGCTCATCGGCATTGCCCTCACGCGCAAACCGCCGCAGCCGCCGAAGCGCGATTTTTATGTTGCGGGTGCCCAGCTCGCGGGTGTTGTCGAGATTCTGGAAATCGCGTTTTTCCCAGACCTTCAGCGCGCGCTTGTGCTTGCTCTCGCCGCCGATCCTCACGCCTTCTGGATTATAGCCATCATTGCCAAACGGCGAGGTGCCGCCGGTACCGATCCACTTGCTGCCGCCCTCATGGCGCTTTTGCTGCTCGGCGAGCCGCTGCTTGAGCGTCTCCATGATCTCGTCCCACGAGCCAAGCGCCTTGATCGCCTCCATCTCTTCGGGGGTGAGAAACTTCTCGGCGAGGGCCTTCAGCCAATCCTCCGGGATATCGACCGGGTCCTGCCCATAGCTGGTCAGGATGCCTTTGAAGACTTTGCCAAACACCTGATCGAACCGGTCGAGCAGGCCCTCATCCTTCACGAATGTAGCGCGGCTGAGGTAGTAAAACGCCTCAGGCGTCTGGTCGATCACCTCCTTGTCCAGCGCCTCGAGCAGCGTCAGATGCTCCTTGAAGGATGCTTTGATCCCGGCCGCGCGCAGCTCGTCGATGAAGTTGAAGAACATGGTTAGGTCCCTGGAGCGATCGCTTGTGCGTCGACTGCCGCAATGGCGTCGAGCACTGGCTTCTCGAACACCTTGCGCAGCCTAACCATCTTTTCGATCAGCCATTTTCGCTGTGCTGGCCAATTTTCGGGACTTGTGCCGGAAAACAATGGTTTTGGAACCACCTTGAACACGGTGCGCTGTTTGTTGGCCGACCAGTCCAATGGCTCGCCGAATTCTAATTCCAAATCTGACTTTTGCTCCTCGAGAAGTTCCCAGACAAGCGCCGCATCTGGATTGTAAATGCCCAGAAACGCTCCGACGTGAGGGTTTCTGCTCTGCGAACGCCATCCCGAGATATACGCTTTGCTGTTTTCGGTTAGCGGCCCCCAATAATTGGCGTCCTTGAGGGGGCGATTTATACGTCTACCGGCACCGCCAGCCTCGACAAGCTGTTCGTGAAACGATTCCCAGAACTGAAGATTGGAAGCTGAATACTCGGAAAGCTCGGCGTTCTGGTGGGGTTCGCTGACCACACGAGCCCACTCATTAGGCTTAGCGACAACCTCAAATAGCGGCGCTGGAAGGCTGTTGCCTATTCTAACTGCGCGGACTTCGACGGCGAAGAACGCATAAGCTTCATTTGAAATTCGATTGAGCCAATCGACTGCCGCGCGATGCTCGTCACAAATCTCTGCGGCGACCCATACACAGACCTTTGCATCGAGATGAGGGGCGTAAGTGAGAACTTGCCCCAGATGACGATGGTCAGCTTTGTCCAATTGATTCTCAATAACAACCTTTTGATCGGTTCCGATAATCTGACAGACTAGGTCTGCGTAGAACGGTCCAACGGATTGTTGGGTGCTGAGCAATTCTAGACCGGGAATTTCCAGTGCATCGGCTAGGAACTGCAAGTTATCCGGCATGCTTAGCCATGGGTCAAACGCATAGGGTTCGGATGACCACACTGACTTGATCGGCACCGTTTCCAGTCTTCCCAGCGTCGGTATTTGATGTTGGCTCGACACGAAGCTACCCCTGCCGTCGCGCCATGAACGCCAGCTTTTCAAACAGCATCACGTCCTGCTCATTCTTGAGCAGCGCGCCGTGGAGCGGCGGGATCGCCTTGGTTCGATCGCGGTTCTGCAGGACGTCGAGCGGCATATCCTCGTTCATCAACAGCTTGAGCCAGTCGAGCAGCTCCGAAGTAGAGGGCTTTTTCTTGAGGCCTGGCACGTCGCGCACTTCATAGAAGATATCCATCGCCTTGGTGACAAGGATCTTCTGGATATCGGGGAAGTGGACATCGATGATCGCCTGCATCGTCTCGCGGTCGGGGAATTTAATATAGTGGAAGAAGCAGCGGCGCAGGAAGGCGTCGGGCAGCTCCTTTTCATTGTTCGAGGTGATGATCACGATCGGGCGCTCTTTGGCCTCAACCCGCTCGCGCGTTTCGTAAACGTCAAAGCTCATCCGGTCGAGCTCCTGGAGCAGATCGTTGGGAAACTCGATGTCGGCCTTGTTGATCTCGTCGATCAACAGCACCGGCAGCTCGGGCGCGGTGAAGGCTTCCCAAAGCTTGCCACGCCGGATGTAATTCGAGATGTTGTGGACCCGCTCGTCCCCCAGCTGACCGTCGCGCAGCCGGGCAACCGCGTCATATTCATAAAGCCCCTGCTGAGCCTTGGTGGTCGACTTCACATTCCACTCAATCAGCGGGGCGCCAATGGATTTGGCGATCTCATGCGCCAGCACGGTCTTGCCGGTGCCAGGTTCGCCCTTGACCAGCAGCGGCCGGCGCAGCAGAACGGCAGCGTTGACCGCCACCTTGAGATCATCGGTCGCGACGTAATTGCTGGTGCCTTCGAAACGCTGGATCGGGTTAGCCATTACACAGATGTCCTGTCGTTTAATCGTTCGGTTAAGCGATAGGTTGGCCAGTGAAACCTTGCAAGCGCGAAACGTGGCCCGCGCCAATTCTGGCTGATCGAGGGATTTGATTCGGTTGAAGCCGAATCTTCCATTCGGACGGTCTGAATCGCACTTCACGAGCGGTGAATGGAACGCTCGATTCATAACCATTTAACCATTTAATCGGAAAATGAGGATGCTTTGGGGGCCTGTGATTTTAGCAAGAAAATCTAGGTCAAAGTCATGATTGAATATCGAAATGTTCGCCCTGCCAGTGTCATTGGACCGTGCGGGGAAATCCTCACTCTGGGATCTTTGCCGCCGCCGCACGCGACCCGCTGGGTCGCCCGGCGAAAGGCGGAAGTGATGGTCGCCGTTGAAGGCGGGTTGCTGACAGTCGACGAGGTTTTGCAGCGCTATGAATTGTCGCTGGAAGAGTTTGTTTCCTGGCGGCGTGCGATGGATCGCGGCGGTATTTCCAACCTTCGAGCCACATGGCTCCAGGAAGATCGCCACAATCGCAAGCACAAGGCCTCAAACGACGACAAAGCGCGCAGGCAGCTGTATATCGCCTAGCTGAGTGGTCAAATTGCAGGGTTAGTTGATTGGTCGTGTGGGGCGGAAAGCTTGTCCGCTTCAAGCCGCCTCACGCATCAATCATTCCTGGATAGTTGCACCTGTCACCGCCAATTGTGTCACCGCCAATTCTGTCATCGCCAGTGCACGCGTTGTCGTGTTGCTCGGATTTTCGGTCAATGGTCGCGGTTTTGATAGCGGTAAATCCCGACAATGACGATGGATTGATCGCCAATTTCATATGCAATTTTGAAGTGATATTTCAGCGTCACGATCCGTCGAAACTTGCGGCCCGGCACCTGCAAACCAGAACGCGGATAGCGGGTCAGTTGATCGATGCTGCGGTAGATGTCGGAGAGGACGTTGGCGACAGAATCCGGTGCGACGCCATCATACCAGCCAATGATCCCGCGCAAATCGGTTTCGGCCTCCTTGCGGAAGCGGACGGGTATCATGCCCGGAAGGGCTTGCCGAACAGCTTGGTGATCGCAGCGGGGCTGGAATATTCCGGCTTCGGTTCGGCGACGCGGTGATCAATTTCAGCCAACTCGGCCGAAGTGAACGCATAGGTATCGGCATAGGATTCCATCAACGCCGCCAGAGCATCTTCGACGGATTGGCGGCGGTCAGCCGAAAGGCTGTTGGTGAAGGACACGAATGAGTCGAGTACTGTCATGATGTGCTGACCATAGCAGGTTGTTGCGCGAGATAAAGGGAGCTTCAAGGTACTTTGACTTCGACTTTCTCCAATTCGGCTTCCGCCTGCTGCATCGTTTTGACCCAGCAAACCGACGCAAACGCCAAAAAGCCAACCGTGTGCAAAATCACCAAGCTAGGCCCGGCTCGATCATGAAAGTACGCCCAACTTGTGATTGCTGCGAGAGAAAGATTGCAAGCGGAGAGTGATGAGCCAATCTGCTTCAGGTCGATTATCCTTGACCAAAGCTCTTTGTCCCATGCTCCCGATATATTTTTTCGTCTATCCGGGTTACGATCGTGCCAAGGGATTCGAGTATGGCGCTCGTACATCACCTCGCATATCCAAGGATATGTTTTGTGATTGATACTGGTCGTGACGACGCCGACTTGTGACCAGAGTTCTTGATTGACCAACCCGATAGCCAGCGAAAGCCCAACGAACACGAACAGCCAGAAACCTTTAATATTCATAATCAAGGAGGGATTCTGTTCAAAAATAAGTCGCTCTGTATACACCGAAATGAGCGCACCACAGATCACATAATAGGAATCTCGGTACAGAATTTGTCTGAATGTCTTTATGAGTTGGGTAGTCAGTTCCGTCATTGCGACCTCCCATCGCTTACTTTAGGCATCGATCATCTCGGGATCGATCTCTCCCGCCCGGTTCTGGATAAACATGAACCGCTGCGCGGGATCGCGGCCCATCAGACGGTCGACCAGATCCTTGACTGCTGCCCGGCCTTCGTATTCCGGCGGCAGGGTGATCCGCAGCAAGCCCCGGGTCGCAGGGCTCATGGTAGTTTCGCGCAATTGCCCGGGGTTCATTTCGCCGAGGCCCTTGAACCGGCCGACTTCGACCTTCTTGCCTTTGAACTGGCCGGCCTCGAGCTCGGCGCGGTGGGCTTCGTCCTTGGCATAGGCGCTCTCCTTGCCGCAGGTCAGCCGGTAAAGCGGTGGCTGGGCGAGATACAAATGTCCGCGCCGCACGACTTCGGGCATTTCCTGGAAGAAGAACGTCATCAGCAGCGTGGCGATATGCGCGCCGTCCACATCGGCGTCGGTCATGATGACGATCCGGTCGTAGCGCAGATTGTCCGGGTTGCAGTCCTTGCGCATCCCGCAGCCCAGCGCGAGCGCCAGATCGGCGATTTCGCTATTGGCGCGGATCTTGTCCATCGTCGCGCTGGCGACATTGAGGATCTTGCCGCGGATCGGCAGGATCGCCTGGGTCTTGCGGTCACGCGCCTGCTTGGCGCTGCCGCCCGCGCTATCGCCCTCAACGATGAACAGCTCGGTCTCGCCCTTGCCTTCGCCAGTGCAATCGGTGAGCTTGCCCGGCAGGCGCAGTCGTTTCGCACTGGTCGCGGTCTTGCGCTTGATCTCGCGTTCGGCCTTGCGGGCAAGCCGCTCGTCCATCCGCTCGATAACCGCCCCAAGCAGCGCCTTGCCGCGTTCCATATTGTCCGAGAGGAAATGATCGAAGTGATCGCGCACCGCGTTTTCTACATAGCGCGCGGCCTCAGGGCTGGTCAGCCGGTCTTTGGTCTGGCTCTGAAACTGAGGATCGCGGATGAAGATCGAGAGCATGATCTCGCTGCCTGTGACGATATCCTCGGGCGCGATATCCTTGGCCTTCTTCTGCCCAACCAGATCGGCAAAGGCCCGGATGCCTTTGACCAGCGCGGCGCGGACGCCCTGTTCGTGGGTGCCGCCGTCGGGGGTGGGGATAGTATTGCAATACCAGCTGTATGACCCGTCAGACCACAGCGGCCAGGCAATCGCCCATTCGGCGCGGCCCATGTCGTCAGGAAAGTCCTGACTGCCGGAGAAGAATTTGGTGGTGACGCATTCGCGGGTCCCGACTTGTTCGGTGAGGTGATCGGCAAGTCCGCCGGGAAACTGGAACACCGCTTCGGCAGGCGCATCATCACTGACCAGCGAGGCAACGCATTTCCAGCGAATTTCGACGCCGGCGAACAGATAGGCCTTGGACCGGGCGAGCTTGAAGAGCCGAGCCGGTTTAAACTTTGCATCTTCGCCAAATATTTCCGTGTCGGGGATGAAGGTCAGGGTGGTGCCGCGCCGATTGGGCGTGCCGCCCAGTGCTTTCAGCGGACCGGTGGCGTGGCCACGCGAGAATTCCTGGGCATAAAGTTCTTTGTTTCTAGCTACTTCAACGCGGGTCAGACTGGATAATGCATTGACCACGCTAACGCCGACGCCGTGCAGACCGCCGCTGGTGGCATAGGCTTTGCCGGAAAACTTGCCGCCCGAGTGTAGCGTGGTCATGATGACCTCAAGTGCCGACTTGCCCGGATATTTGGGATGTTCATCCACGGGCACGCCGCGGCCATTGTCGCTGATGGTCAGGCGGTTGCCTTCCTCCAGCGTGACCTCAATCCGCGTGGCATGGCCCGCAACCGCTTCGTCCATCGCATTATCCAGCACTTCTGCGGCGAGGTGGTGGAGCGCGCGTTCATCGATCCCGCCGATGTACATGCCGGGACGGCGCCGGACGGGCTCAAGCCCCTCCAGCACCTCGATCGCGCTGCCATCATAGCTTTCACCGGTACTTATCGGCAGTTTATCGAACAGATCTTCGGCCATGGCGCCGCTATAGAAGGCGAGGAGTCAGCCGCGCAAGCGGGCGGACGAGGTTATCGTCAATCTGCAAAGCGTGCCGGGGCCGGGCTGACCACGGTGACCGCGCCGGCGCGGGCCTCGCGCACTTCCAGAGCCCGTTCGACCACACCACCTGCATCAAACCGGAACGGACCGTCCAGACCCAGAAAACCGCCGCGATCTGAGAGCTTTGCGGTGGGGAAGGCGGTCCCCGGTTTCCATTCCCGGGCAATTCGGATGGTCAGCAGCACGCTGTCATAGCCCAGCGTCGAGATGCGATAGGGTGTGGCGCCAAAGCGAGTCTTGTAGCTTTCCGCAAATTGGCGAAACCGCGCATCGGAGACCGACGAGAACCAGGCCTCGCGCAGCGCCCGGCTGCTGGCGATCACGCTTTCCCCGCTCCACAATTCAGTGCCCAGCAAGCGCGGCAAGGCGGCGCCGGCAGGTTTGAGCTGAGCAGCACCAAGCGCCGCAAAGCGGCTGCCATCGGCGATCAGCACGGCGTCGATCCCGCCTTTGGCGCGCAGCCGCCGGGCAGCACTGACAATCGAGGTATTGCTGCGCTCATAGCTTTCGCTGGCCACCAGCGTTCCGCCACTCGCCCGCACCGCGCTGGCAAAAGCAGCACCAGTGCGCTGGCCATAGTCGCCGCCGGGAGCAAGCAGGGCAAAGCGCCGCGCGCCTTTGCCCCAGGCATAACTGACCGTGCGGGTGACCGAATTGGCCGGCACGGTGCCAAGAATGAAGACATCGCGCGCAGCGACCGCACTATCGGCGACATAGGCGATAAGCGGAATTCTGGCAGCGCGGGCAAAAGTCGCCACAGTGGCCACTTCATTCGCCTCAACCGGGCCGAGGATCAGCTTGTTGCCGTCCGCCACAGCCCTGGCGGCGGCGGCGGCAGGTCCAGCAGCGGTATCGTAGGTGGTGATCCGCAGGTTTTGCGCATTGGTATCGAGCAGCGCCATCGTAGTCGCATTGGCGATCGATTGGCCGACAGCCGCGTTCGGCCCGCTCATCGGTACCAGCAACGCCACACGGTGCCGCTGGGCGTCCTTGGGAAGGCTGTCGCTGGGCTGGTCAACCGGCGGCGGGGCCGTTGGCGCACCCTTGGGAATGACCTTACAGCCCGCGAGCAGGGCCATTGTCCCCAGCATGACGATGCTCCGCCGATTCAAGCGCATCTCGAACATCACTTGCCGCTCCCCTTGTGGCTGGTCCATGAGGCCGTTCATGGAAACGCCTCTCTCCTCAGGACTCTACATTGTCGCGACGCCGATTGGCAATCTCGGCGATATAACCTTGCGCGCGGTCGAGATACTCCGTGGCGTGGCTGCGGTGGCCTGCGAAGACACCCGGATTACCGGCAAGCTGCTGCACCATCTGGGCCTCAAGAAGAAGATGATCCGCTATGACGATCACGCCAGCGAGGAAACCCGCAGCCACATTTTGGCGCTGGCAGCGGGATCGCCGATTGCCTTGGTCAGCGATGCGGGAACCCCGCTGATCTCCGATCCCGGTTACAGACTGGTCCGTCTGGCCCGCGAGGCTGGAATCGCTGTGACCAGCCTGCCCGGAGCGAGCGCGGTGATCGTGGCGTTGACGCTTTCGGGCCTACCGACTGACCGCTTCCTGTTTGCCGGCTTCCTTCCAGCCAAGGACAAGGCCCGCCGGGATATGCTGAGCGAGTTGGCCGTGATTCCTGCTACGCTGGCCTTTTATGACACCGCCCCGCGCCTTGGCGATACGCTGGCCGCGATCGCTGCGGTGCTGCCGGGCCGCGAAGTGGCGGTAGCGCGCGAGCTGACCAAGAAGTTCGAGGAATGCCGCAGCGGCTCACCAGAGGAGTTGGCCGGGCATTACGCAGCCAACCCACCGCGCGGCGAAATTGTGCTGCTGATTAGTCCGCCACTGGCCGCCCCGCCCGGATCATTTGATATCGATGCGCTGCTGGTGGCTGAACTCACTGGATCAAAGGCATCACAGGCGGCCAGTGCAGTAGCCAAACGCACCGGGCTTGATCGCAAGGTACTGTATGCCCGGGCGATGGAACTGAAGTGAAAGACCGCCAGCGCCGCGAACAACAGGGTCGCCGGGGCGAGAATCTGGCCGCCTGGTATCTCCGGTTCAAAGGCTGGCGCATCATCGCCCGGCGGGTCAAAACCCCGCGCGGCGAGATTGATCTGATCGCGCGGCGCGGGCGGACGGTCGCCTTTATCGAGGTTAAATGGCGCCAGCGAGCCGAGGATCTGGACTACGCGATTGACGAATACCGCCTCCGCCGCGTGGTTGCCGCAGCGGAAGCGGTGGCTGCGCGGTTCGTGCGGCGCACTGATTTGCAACGGATCGACGTTCTGCTCCTTGCGCCCGGACGCTGGCCGCGCCACATCGTCAACGCCTGGCAGCCATAATTTCAATTTGGAAAACACATGACTCTTCGCGTCGCCGTTCAGATGGATCCGCTGGAAAGCATCAATATCGCCGGAGATTCGAGCTTCGCCCTGATGCTTGCGGCGCAGGCCCGCAGCCATAAGGTCTGGCATTATGACGTGCGGACGCTGGCCTGGGATCAGGGGCAGATCACCGCCTGGGCCTCGCCGGTTACAGTGCAGCGCGTGGTTGGCGATCATTTCACCAAGGGGCCGCTCCAGAAAATCGATCTCGCCAAAGATATCGACGTCATCCTGATGCGGCAGGATCCGCCGTTTGACCTTGGCTATATCAGTGCGACCCATATTCTCGAACGGCTCGAAGGCACCACGCTGGTGGTCAATGATCCGGCCAGCGTCCGCAATGCGCCGGAAAAAGTGCTGGTGCTGGATTACGTCCGGTTCATGCCGCCAACGATGGTTGCGCGTCAGATTGAGGATGTCCGCGCTTTTCAGCAGCGCTATGGCAGCGATATCGTGGTCAAGCCACTCCACGGCAATGGCGGCAAGGCGGTGTTCCGGGTGCCTGCCGATGGCAGCAATCTGGGCGCGCTGGTTGAGCTGTTCGGGCAAGTCTGGCCCGAGCCGTTCATGGTCCAGCAGTTTCTGCCCTCGGTCGCCGAGGGCGACAAGCGGATCGTGCTGATCGATGGCGAATTTGCCGGGGCAATCAACCGCAAGCCGGGGGCGGGTGAGTTCCGCTCAAACCTGGCAGTCGGCGGCTATGCCGAAGCAACCACGCTGACCGCCACCGAAGAGGAAATCTGCGCGGTGCTTGGCCCCGAGCTTAAGCGGCGAGGGCTGGTGTTCGTGGGGATCGACGTAATCGGCGGCAAATATCTGACCGAGATCAACGTCACTTCGCCGACCGGAATCCTCGCGATCGACAGGTTCAACGGCACCGATACGCCCGGCCTGATCTGGGACGCGATTGACCGGCGTCTTGCAGCGCTCTGATCGATCATGGACCACTGGATTATCCGGTTGATCGAGCAAGGCGGCTATTGGGGCATTGCAGCCTTGATGATTATCGAGAACATTTTTCCGCCGATCCCCAGCGAGGTGATCATGGGGGTGGGCGGGATCGCCGTGGCGCGAGGAACGATGAGCTTCTGGCCGCTGCTGGCCGCCGGTACGATTGGCTCGACCATCGGGAATTACGCCTGGTTTCTGGTGGGTGATCGGTTCGGTTATCTGCGGCTAAAACCGCTGATCGATCGCTGGGGCCGCTGGTTGACGATGGACTGGCACGACGTTGAGCGCGCCACCGCCTTCTTCCTGCGCCACGGCCCGTGGATCGTCTTCGCCTTGCGCTTTTCACCTTTCCTGCGGACGATGATTTCGCTCCCGGCAGGACTGGCGCATATGCGCCACTGGAAGTTTCTGACGTTCACCTTTGCCGGAGCGGCCGTTTGGAACACCGCGCTGATCCTTGGCGGACAATGGCTGGCGAATTATCTGAACGACATGAACCACCTGATCGGGCCGATGATCGTGGTGATAGTCTTGCTGGCTATGCTGGGCTGGGTTTGGCGGGTGGTGCGGTGGAAGCCGCGGGAGTGAAGATTGCGTCGTCCCGGACTTGATCCGGGACGACGGATTACCGCTCGCGTGGATGCGCGTTTCGATAAACATCCAGCAAAGTCGCGGCATCGACCTTTGTATAGATCTGGGTTGAACTCAGGCTGGCATGGCCGAGCAACTCCTGCAAACTGCGCAAATCCGCCCCGGCCCCCAGCAGATGTGTCGCAAAGCTGTGGCGTAATGCATGAGGTGTGGCGCTGGCGGGCAAGCCTAAAGCGATCCGGGCGCGGGCCATCGCCTTTTGCACCATGCCTTGTGATAGCACCCCTCCGCGCAGCCCCCGAAACAGCGGATCGGCGCGCTCCACTGGCCATGGCGATTTGCCGAGATAGTCGCCCACCGCAGCCCGCACGACCGGCAGCAGCGGCACCACGCGTTGCTTGCCGCCCTTGCCGGTCACGACCAGCACTTCGCCCAGCGGCAGATCAGTGCCGCTCAACGACAAGGCCTCGGCAATTCGCAAGCCTGCACCGTAAAGCAGCAGCAGCACCGCGCGGTCGCGCGCCCCGATCCATTCGGCACTGGCCTCGTCCTCGACCATAGCGGCGATGTTGACTGCTTCGTCAGGGGTGACCGGGCGGGGCAGGCCTTTCTTGATCCGTGGGCCGCGCATCCGGGGTGGCGACGGGTCAGAATGCCAGGCCTGAGTGCGTGCGAAAATGATAAAGGCTTTAAGCGCCGAAAGCTCGCGCGCGGCAGAGGTATTGCCCAATCCCTCGCCGCGCCGCCTCGCCAACTGCGTGCGTAAGGCACCGGCATCAATCCGGGCGAGCGAGGCCCAATCGCTGGCACCGAGCGCATCGAGCAGCCGCGCGGCAGTGGCGAGATAGGCGCGAACCGTATGCGGCGAGCGGCGGCGGCCTTCTTCGAGGTGCGATTGCCACGCCTCCAGCAGATCGGCCCTGGTCACGCGACCAGCTCTGCGGGCACCAGCTCTCCCAGTATCGCGTCGAGTACCGGCATCCCTTGCCCGGTCACCCCGATCCGCGCTCCATCGCTCCAGACCAGACCGAGGCTTGCATAGAAGGCCAGCTTGGCCGGATCGCAAAGGCTGCTTGCCGCAAGGTCAAACCGCGCGGCAAGAGCGGCCAGATCAACCCCTTCGCGCAAACGCAGACCCATCAGCATGGCCTCGCAGGCTTGCTCGCGCATTCCAAGCGCCCGGTTCTCAGCAATCCCATCGCCTTGGCATTTTATCGCGCCGAGCCAGTTTTCCGGCTTCTTGTGCCGCACCGTCGCCAGCCCACCGCGCCGCCCGTGCGCGCCGGGGCCAATCCCGCAATAATCACGGTAGCGCCAATAGGTCAGATTGTGGCGGCTCTCTTCACCGGGGCGAGCATGGTTGCTGACCTCATAGGCAGGCAGGCCAGCGGCGGTGGTGAGATCGCGGGTCAGGCCGAACAGGTCGCCAGCCGGATCATCCGCCATTGGAACAAAGGCATTCTCGCGCACCAACGTGGCGAACTTTGTCCCCGGCTCGATCGTCAGCTGGTAAAGCGACAGGTGCCCGGTACCAAAGCCCAGCGCGCGGGTCAGCTCGGCCTCCCATTGCTCAGGCGTCTGGTCGGGACGGGCGTAGATCAGGTCAAAGCTGGTACGGGCAAAATGGCGCTGAGCGACGTCCAGCGCAGCGATCCCTTCGTCGGCGTTGTGCAGCCGACCCAGAAAACGCAGCGCCACATCATCCAGCGCTTGCAGCCCGAGCGACACCCGATTGACCCCGGCGGCGGCCAGATCGGCAAATTTCGCTGCTTCGACCGAAGAGGGATTGGCTTCCAGGGTGATTTCGATGTCAGGCGCAAAGCCCCACAGCTGCTCCGCCTCATCCAGCAGTCGCGCGACCAGGGCAGGGGGCATCAGCGATGGGGTGCCGCCCCCGAAGAAGACCGATTCGAGCGCCTCACCGCCCGCGACCTCTGCCTCACGCGCCATATCGGTCAGCAGCGCTTGCTCCCATAGCGCCTGGTCGACACTGTTTCGGACATGGCTGTTGAAATCGCAATAAGGGCATTTGGCGAGGCAGAAGGGCCAATGGATATAAAGCGCGCGAGCCATGCTGCAGTTCAGGCTTCTTTAACGTGGCAAAGTCAAGTTGAGCAGATGGGTCATGGACGGATTGCAGCGCTGCTGAGCGGGGTTTTGCTGATATT
Source organism: Novosphingobium sp. (assembly GCA_031372185.1). Lineage (GTDB taxonomy): Bacteria > Pseudomonadota > Alphaproteobacteria > Sphingomonadales > Sphingomonadaceae > Novosphingobium. Next base: position 7,032 of record JANMKT010000005.1, on the reverse strand, counting down.
GCTAGCAGTTTCAACGCCGCTGGGTGCTACGCCCGGTGATGGGTTTGTCGCGCGAATCCTGGCCGCGCATAATCAGGAACGGACGCGGATTGGAGAGCAGCCGCTTACGTGGAGTCCGCGTCTAGCCGCGCAAGCCCGGGTTTGGGCGCAATCGCTGGCTGCGCGCGGAGCGTTTGAACATTCGCGCGACCGCGCCGGGGCGGGCGAAAATCTGTGGATGGGAACTGCCGGTTATTATGAGCCCGAGGATATGATCGGTGGTTTCATTCGCGAAGGGCGCAATTTCCGGCCAGGCGCATTTCCCGATGTCTCGCGCACCGGAAATTGGGCCGACGTCGGCCATTACACCCAGCTAATCTGGCCGGCGACCCGCGAAGTCGGCTGCGCAATTGCTGAAGGGCGCGGCAATGAAGTGCTGGTCTGCCGATACTTCCCATCCGGCAATTGGGTCGGGCAGAAAGTTCCCTAACCGGAAAACTGTTCGGCTACCAGTTTCGCAAAGGCAGCGGCGCGGTGGCTGATGCAATGCTTTTCTGCCGGATCAAGCTCGGCAAAAGTCCTTGTATCGCCAACCGGTACGAACACTGGATCATAACCAAAGCCCAGGGCACCGCGCGGTGGCCAGATCAGCGAGCCATCAACTCGGCCTTCATATGTTGCATATTCGCCGTCTGGCCAGGCGATGGCGAGCGCGCAGGCGAACCAGCACGAACGGTCGGCGTCCGGCCCCTGTTCGCACAATCGCCCTTCGACCTTGCCCATCGCCATATGCCAATCGCGGCCCGGCTTGCCCTCAAACCACTGCCGTTCCGCCCAATCGGCGGTATAGACGCCCGGCATGTTATCCAGTGCGGCAACGCACAGCCCGCTGTCATCGGCCAGCGCGGGAAGTCCTGAGCTTTCTGCCGCCGCCCGCGCCTTGATCAGCGCGTTTTCCACGAAGGTCTTGCCCGTCTCAGGCGGTTCCGGCAGGCCTAGCGAGCCTGCCGAAATGCAGTTCATTCCATAGGGAGCCAGCAACGCGCCGATTTCCTTCAGCTTGCCGGCATTGTGCGTGGCAATCACCAGCGTTCCGCCGCCAAGCTGTCTGGAAGTCATACTACCGCTTTGGCTTGGGCGGTAAAAATCAGATCGGTGCCGATCCGGGCGAGGCGCAGCAGGCGGAGCAGGGCTTCCTCATCATAGGTTGCGCCTTCGGCCGTTGCCTGCACTTCGGCGATCTTGCCGCCTTCGATCAGCACGAAATTGGCGTCTGCATCGGCGTTGCTGTCCTCGTCATAATCCAGATCGAGCACCGCATTGCCCTTGAATATCCCGCAGCTGACCGCCGCGACCTTCTCGGTCAGCGGGTCTTCCTTGATCGCACCCGAAGCGATCAGCCCCTGGACCGCCAGCCGCAGCGCTACCCAGGCGCCCGAAATCGCCGCCGTACGGGTGCCGCCATCGGCCTGGATCACATCGCAATCGAGCGTGATCTGACGTTCGCCCAACTTCTTGAGATCGGTGACGGCGCGCAACGAACGCCCGATCAAGCGCTGGATTTCCTGCGTCCGGCCGCTCTGCTTGCCCTTGGCCGCCTCGCGCTGGCCGCGGGTGTGGGTTGCGCGCGGCAGCATCGAATACTCCGCCGTCACCCAGCCTTCGCCCTTGCCGCGCAGCCATGGCGGCAGCCGCTCTTCCACCGAGGCAGTGACCAGCACCTTGGTATTGCCAAAGGAAACCAGCACCGAACCTTCGGCGTGGATCGTGAAATTTGTCTCGAAGGAGAGAGCGCGCATCTCATCGGGTGCACGGCCAGAAGGTCGCATGAAAAGTCCTTTTGTTGAATTTCTTGGCTGCGTTAGGCGCATTGAGCTTGAGGCTGCAAGTGCAAGGGCTACATTGCACCCGATGCCCGGCCCCCCGATCACCGAACTTACGACGCGCGCGCGGGAAATCTTCCGTCTGGTGGTGGATGGCTATCTGACCTCGGGTCAGCCGGTTGGCTCAAAGACATTGGCGGGAGCAGGAGGGTTGAACCTGTCACCTGCCTCGATCCGCTCGGTCTTGCACGAGCTTGAATTGCTGGGCCTGCTGGCCGCGCCCCATACCAGCGCGGGTCGGCTGCCGACCGAGGTCGGCTTGCGCCTGTTCGTCGATGGCATGATGCAAGTGGCCGAACCAAGCGCGGACGAGCGCGCGGCGATTGAGCGGCAGGTGTCCCAACCCGGACCGATCGAGGCTGCGCTGGCCGCAACCAGTTCAATTCTTTCGGATCTTTCGGCCTGTGCCGGTCTGGTGCTGGTTCCGCGCCGTGAGCCGCGCTTGCAACATCTCCAGCTGGTTTCGCTTTCACCCGGCCGGGCACTGGCAGTGCTGGTGGATGTGGATGGCGGGGTGGAAAACCGCGTGGTCGAACTGCCGATCGGCTTGCCGCCTGGCGTGCTCGAACAGGCGTCGAACTACATTTCATCGCATCTGGGCGGGCGAACACTGAGCGAGGCGGTGGGTGCGATGCGCGCCCAGATCGCCAGCGGGCGCAGTGCGCTGGATGCAGCAAGCCGCGATATGGTTGAGCGAGGCCTAGCGGTGTGGAGCGAGGATGCGACGCGCCGCCCGGTGCTGATCGTGCGAGGCCAGGCGAATCTGCTCGATGAAGGCACTCTCGGCGATATCGATCGGGTCCGCTCGCTGCTTGATGATCTGGAAAACAAGCAGTCGGTCGCCGAATTGCTCGATTCGGCCCGCGAGGCTGAGGCGACACGGATTTTCATCGGCGCGGAGAACCGGCTGTTCGCGCTTTCCGGCTCCTCCGTCATCGCCTCGCCCTACCGCGACCGTGAGGGCCGGGTGGTCGGCGTAGTGGGGGTAATCGGGCCGACTCGGTTGAATTATGCGCGCGTCGTGCCCATGGTAGATTTCACTGCTCAAAGCCTGGGCAAACTCATCGGTTAGCTGGAACTTTTACGACATGAACGAAGATACCAAGCCGCAGGACGATCCGGCGGTTGCCGCAGAATTGCAGGGCATGCCCGAGGAATTGCTCGATCAGGGTCCAGACGAGCTGACCCTGCTGCGTGAGCAGCTGGAAACGGCGAAGCAGGATGTGCTCTACGCCAAGGCCGAAACCCAGAATGTCCGCCGCCGTCTGGAAAAGGACATCGTCGATACGCGCACCTATGCCGCAACCGGCTTTGCGCGTGATATATTGTCAGTTTCGGACAATCTTACCCGTGCGTTGAGTGCCATTCCTCAGGAACTGCGCGAGGATGAGAAGATGAAAAACCTCGTCGCCGGGCTTGATGCTACCGGGCGCGAGATCGACAAGATATTCGCCGCCCACGGCATCACCCGGATCGCCGCAATGGGCCTACCGCTCGATCCCAACCAGCATCAGGCGATGATCGAAGTGCCCTCGGCTGACGTCGAACCGGGCATGATCGTGCAGGAACTTCAGGCAGGGTATATGATCAAGGATCGCCTGCTGCGCCCGGCGATGGTTGCGGTGGCGAAGAAAGGGGAGTGATCCGTCGTCCCCGGCTCGATCGGGGACGACGTCAATCCTCAGCCCGCGGGAAATCCACCAGCAGATCATACACGCGGCTGTCCGCCACCCCGGCCACCGCCCAACCCTTGCGCAGTATGAAGGCGTGGCGGATGATTTCGGCCTGTTGTTCGAGGCCGTATTGCTCCAGCTTCCAGCCCGGTTTGATGCTGTAGCTATAGCGGCAGAACGGGTGGCGATGGAGGATCAGGTAGAACCGCCCCCGCTTTTGCGCCTGCCAGACATGCGTCATCTCATGGATGAAATGGCCTTGCAGATGTGGCTCGGCCTGCGCGAAATCATCGCAATAGCTGGCTGAGCCGGGGTGGAAGTGGAGGTGTCCGCTGGGCGCCATCGTTGTGCTGCGCGGTTGCAGCGGGAACCAGCGCTTGCGGCGGATTCGCACGAGAACGAGATCAATCGCGCTGCCAAAGATCCGCCGCACCATGGCCATCTCACCCACGGTCAGCCGCCGTTCGCCGCCGACGGGGCAGGAATGCTCCACCTCGCTCAGCGCATTTCCCCGTGATCCATCGGCATCTGGCCTGCTGCCATAACTTCAAGCGGAGCCGAAAGCTTGTCGCCATCGGCGAAGGTCAGCGTCATCTCGGCCTTAGTGCCCGCGGTCAGGCTGGAATCAAGGCCGAAAACCATCACATGCTTGCCGCCGGGTGCGAATTTGACTGTTTCGCCGCCCTTGAGGGTGAGGTTGACAAGCGGGGCCATCGATCCGCCACTGGTTTCGTGCATTTCGGCCTTTTGCGCGTCGGCAATGCTGACCGCCGCCAGCGTCACCGCTGCGCCTCCGCCATTGGACAGCGTGAAATAGGCAGCGCCCGGATTGCCTTTGACAGCGGGCAGGGTCAATTGGCCGCCCGTCAAGGCCAGGCCGGGTTTGGCATCCGGATTGGCTTCTGCCGGAGCGGACGCCTTCTCCTGGCAACCAGTCAGCGCCAACGCCGCGAGCAACCCGAGGGGAATGAATTTCATTTGCGCAAAACCTTCTGTACCAGCTGTGGACATCCCCTGCCGCTAATCCGCTCGCGCCCTTGTGCCAAGCAAAACCGCACCTATATCCGGCCCAGAACGTTAAATGCTTGAGAGCTGCACGATCCGTTTTGCCGGGTATCCGGGAAGCGCAGGCTGCGGTGTCACACACGATGCAAGGATGGGGTTATAATGGCTAAAGTAATCGGTATCGATCTTGGTACAACCAACAGCTGTGTGTCTGTTATGGACGGCGGCAAGCCCAAGGTGATCGAGAATTCAGAAGGGGCGCGCACCACGCCTTCGATCGTTGCCTTCACCAAGGATGGTGAGCGACTGATCGGCCAGCCGGCTAAGCGCCAGGCGGTGACCAATGGTGACAACACGATTTTTGCGGTGAAGCGCCTGATCGGCCGCCGGTTCGATGATCCGGTGACCAAGAAGGACACCGAGCTGGTTCCCTATCCGATCATCAAGGGCAAGAACGGCGACGCTTGGGTCAAGGCCGGGGGTGAGGATTACTCACCCAGCCAGATCAGCGCGTTCATCCTGCAAAAGATGAAGGAAACCGCCGAGAGCTATCTGGGCGAAACCGTGACGCAAGCGGTGATCACCGTCCCGGCCTATTTCAACGATGCCCAGCGCCAGGCGACCAAGGATGCGGGCCAGATTGCCGGCCTTGAAGTGCTGCGGATCATCAACGAGCCGACCGCGGCAGCGCTGGCCTATGGCCTCGACAAGACCGACGGCAAGACCATCGCGGTTTATGACCTTGGCGGCGGCACTTTCGACGTCTCGATCCTCGAGATTGGCGACGGCGTGTTCGAAGTGAAGTCAACCAATGGCGACACCTTCCTGGGCGGTGAGGATTTCGACACTCAGATCGTCGAATATCTGGCCGAGCAGTTCAAGAAGAAGGAGAACATGGATCTCCGCACCGATAAGCTGGCTCTCCAGCGGCTTAAGGAAGCTGCCGAAAAAGCCAAGATCGAGCTGTCGAGCGCTCAGTCCACCGAAATCAACCTGCCGTTCATCACCGCCCGGATGGAAGGCGGCGCCACCACGCCGTTGCACCTGGTCGAAGTGATCACCCGGGCCGATCTTGAAAAGATGGTCGCCAATCTGATCAAGCGGACGCTCGATCCGTGCAAGAAGGCCCTCGCCGATGCCGGGCTCAAGGCAGCGGACATTGATGAAGTGGTGCTGGTTGGCGGCATGACCCGCATGCCCAAGGTGCGCGAAGCGGTGAAGGATTTCTTCGGCAAGGAGCCGCACACCGGCGTGAACCCTGACGAAGTCGTCGCGATGGGTGCAGCCATTCAGGCGGGCGTGCTGCAGGGCGACGTCAAGGATGTGCTGCTGCTCGACGTCACCCCGCTGTCGCTGGGGATTGAAACGCTGGGCGGTGTATTCACCCGGATGATCGATCGTAACACCACGATTCCGACCAAGAAGAGCCAGATCTATTCGACCGCCGATGACAACCAGCAGGCGGTGACGATCCGGGTCTTCCAGGGCGAGCGTGAAATGGCCGCCGACAACAAGATGCTCGGCCAGTTCGATCTGCTCGGCATTCCGCCCGCACGGCGCGGCGTGCCGCAGATCGAAGTGACCTTCGATATCGACGCCAACGGGATCGTCAACGTCAGCGCCAAGGACAAGGGCACTGGCAAGGAACAGCAAATCAAGATCCAGGCCTCTGGCGGACTTTCGGATGCAGACATCGATCAGATGGTCCGCGATGCCGAGCAGTTTGCCGAAGAGGACAAGAAGCGCCGCGCCGAAGCCGAGGCCAAGAACAATGCCGATAGCCTGGTCCATGCGACCGAGCGTCAGCTTGAGGAAAATGGCGACAAGATCGACGCTGAATTGAAGGCCGAGATCGAAGCCGCCATCGCCGAGGCCAAGACCGCGATCGAAAGCGGCGATGTCGATGCGATGACCGCCAAGACCCAGGAACTCACCGACAAGGCGATGAAGATGGGTCAGGCGATCTACGAGAAGGAACAGGCCGCTGCTGCCTCGCCGGGCGGCGATGCGCCGACTGAGGACGCTGAAGATGTGGTCGATGCCGAATTCTCGGAAGTCGATGAGAACAAGGGCTGATCAGACAAAGTCCCCTCCCCCGAAAAGGGAGGGGTGTGAGGGGCCTCACCAATGTCAGTCGAAACTGATTTCTATCAGCTGCTGGAAATTGAACGCACCGCCGACGATGCGACGATCAAATCGTCGTATCGTCGGCTCGCGATGCGGTTTCACCCGGACAAGAACCCCGGCTGTGATGATTCCGAATCCAAATTCAAAGCGATCAGCACCGCCTATGCCTGCCTGAGCGATCCGCAAAAACGCGCAGCCTATGACCGGTTCGGCCATGCCGCATTTGAAAATGGCGGGATGGGCGGCAATGGCGGCGGCGCAGGCGGCTTTTCCGACTTGGGCGATATCTTTGAAACGATCTTCGGTAGTGCCTTTGGCGGCGGCGGGCGGCAGCAAGCGCGGCGCGGGGCCGATCTGCGCTATGA
>JANMKT010000081.1:0-37988 GCA_031372185.1 Novosphingobium sp. | reverse complement strand
TCCCCTTCGCGCAGGATCAGCCGGGCAAACTCTTCTGACCGTGACAGAGTTTCGCGCTGCGACAGGTCAACCAGAATCGCCCCAACCAGATCGCTCTGTTCACGCAGCTTTACCCCGTTGATGATGTCGGCGGCATTTTCGCGTGCAGCTATCGTCTCGGCGGCTTGATTGCTGCCTTTGGCCGAGAGCGTATAAACCGTCGCGCCATTGGCCGAACCATCGCCATCGGTGCTGTCCGCATGGATCGAGATGAACAGATCCGCGCCCAGCCGCCTTGCGATGGCCGATCGTTCTGGCAGTGGCACATAGCTGTCATCGTCGCGGGTCAGCGCCACGCGAATGCCGCCTTTGGTCAAAAGTTCATTCTGCAGCGCCAGCGCCAGGGTCAAGGTTAGCGACTTTTCCTTGAGCGCGCCAGTTCCGGCGCCCGGATCCTTGCCGCCGTGTCCGGGGTCGATCACCACCAGTGGCCGGCTTGGGTCTGCCGGACCAAGAATCTCGGGCAGCCCGGTTTGCTGATCAACCGGGGGCAGTTCGAAACGGATCAGGTAACCACCGCTGCGCCCCGGCCGACCAAAGCTGCGATCGGCGCCAATCATGGCGGCAAACACCGCCACCGGGGCGAGCAGGATAAGCAAAAACTGCAAGCGGCGTAGCATGGTGGCGCCTGACTATGTCGCCGCTGCGCATTGCGCAATCGTGCAGCGGGCTTTGCGCGCAACAAACTTGCCGAGCAGTCCAAGCGGTGCTAACCAGCGATCACCGGGACGGGTAAGTCCCGATCCTCCTGCGTCAAACCCCGATACAGTGGTTAACCGTCGCGTGATACAGGATCGGCTATTGCCCTACCCCCGGGGGATATTTTCGGGTCTATTGCCCGAGCCCACAGGTTGATGCTGGAATGAAAAGCCTTTCACTGTTCTGTCCGCTGCAGCCCGTTCGGGCGCTGGCGGTATTGACGGCCCAAAGGACAGCAAATCGTGCGCGCGCAAACTCGCCGCGCCTTTTCATCCTTGCAGACACGAACCCGACCGCCGGCCCGAACGCTGAATTGTCAGAGTGCGCCGGGTCAACCCATGCAACCGCTCGCCAGAACGGGGCCATTGCCCCGGCGCGCGGTCGTTTCGCTCAGACACGCAGCCGTCTGCCGGAGCCGTTCCTGTCAAGGATCGTCCAGCCGCAGCGCGCACGGAGAATTTATAATGACTACGCGCATGCTAATCGATGCGCGCCACCAGGAAGAAACCCGGGTGGCGGTGCTCAAAGGAAATCGGATTGAAGAATTCGATTTTGAATCTGCTGATCACAAGCAGATCAAAGGCAATATCTACCTCGCCAAAGTAACCAGGGTCGAACCGTCGCTGCAGGCGGCGTTCATCGATTTTGGCGGCAATCGCCATGGCTTTCTGGCATTCAGCGAAATTCACCCGGATTACTACCAGATCCCGAAGGAAGACCGTGAGGCGCTGCTGGCGGAAGAGGCCGCGCATCTCGAAGAAGAGGCCGCCCTGCGCGGCGACGATGATGATTTCGATAACGGCACCGACGACGACGATCACGACGATCAGGGCGTCACCGAGATCGACACCTCCGAAAAGGACGAGGTGGCAACCATTGAAGACGGTCACGTCGAAAACGGGTTTGAAGACGCTGCTGATGAAGGTGAGCAGGGTGACGAGGAAAGCCTGGACGATGAAGGCAGCGCGTCTGCCGGTCGTGGTCGTGGACGCCGCCGCCAGGGCGGGCGCGCTCAGGCCAAGACCCGCGAAGCCGACGAGCTGCGCGCCAAGCGCATGGCGCTGCGCCGCCGCTACAAGATCCAGGACGTAATCCAGCGCCGCCAGGTGCTGCTTGTCCAGGTGGTCAAGGAAGAACGCGGCAACAAGGGCGCGGCGCTCACCACCTATCTCAGCCTGGCTGGCCGTTATTGCGTGCTGATGCCCAATTCCAGCAGCGGCGGCGGGATCAGCCGCAAGATCAGCTCGGCCGCCGATCGCAAGCGGCTCAAGACGATCATCGCGGAAATGACCCTGCCCAAATCAATGGGCTGCATTGTCCGCACCGCCGGCCTCAGCCGCACCAAGCCCGAGATCAAGCGCGATTTCGATTACCTGGCCCGGCTGTGGGACGAGATCCGCGAACGCACGCTAGGTTCCGTCGCCCCGGCGATGATCCATTCGGACAGCGATCTGATCAAGCGGGCGATCCGCGACATCTATAATCGCGATATCGAGGATGTGATCGTCGAAGGTGAAGCCGGCTACCGTGCCGCGCGTGACTTCATGAAGCTGCTGATGCCAAGCCATGCCAAGCGGGTGAAGGCCTATGTCGATCCGGTCCCACTGTTCCAGCGGTACGGCGCCGAGGATCAGCTGACCGCGATGTACGATCCCGAAGTCCAGCTTAAATCGGGCGGTTATCTGGAGATCAACCCGACAGAGGCGCTGGTTTCGATCGACATCAACTCGGGCCGTTCGACCAAGGAACACGGGATCGAGGCGACTGCGGTTTCAACCAACCTTGAAGCAGCCCGCGAGATCGCCCGCCAGTTGCGCCTGCGCGACATGGCCGGGCTGGTCGTGATCGATTTCATTGACATGGAATATGGCTCGAACGTTCGCAAGGTCGAAAAGGCCATGAAGGACGCGCTGCGGAACGATCGCGCCCGGATCCAGGTCGGCCGGATTTCCAGCTTCGGCCTGATGGAGATGAGCCGCCAGCGGCTGCGCACCGGCGTGCTTGAGGCGACCACCCGCTCCTGCCCGCATTGCGATGGCACCGGGCTGGTCCGCACCGCCTCCAGCGCGGGGCTTTCCGCACTGCGGCTGATTGAAGACGAAGCTGCCAAAGGCAAGGGCGGCGTCATCACGCTGTTCGCCAGTACCGAAGCGGCGGTTTACCTGCTCAACGCCAAGCGTGCCGATCTGCATGAGATCGAAACGCTTTATGGCGTGCGCGTGGAGGTGTTGCCCGAGGGCGAGAATGAGGGCGCCAAGATGCGTGTTGCCTCGTCCGGCCCGCGCCCCGAATTCGCCCCCAAGTTCGAACCGATCATGATCGAGGCGGACGACGAGGATGAAGACGGCGATTCCTACGAGGATGAGGACGGCGAAGAAGAAGAAGTCCGGCGCGAGCGCGGCACCGAAGGTGGTGATGGCGGCGAAGGCGATGGCGAGCGTGGCGAAGGACGCGGCGGCAAACGCCGCAAGCGTCGCCGTGGCCGCGGGCGTGATCGTCAGGACGGCGAAGCCGGTGAAGCGGGTGAACCCTCTGAAGCAGCCGGTGATAATGGAGGCGAAGGCGATGAACCCGGTGAAGAAACCGGCGGAGCACGCGGTTCGACCGAGCCAGGCGAAGATGGCGAAGGTCCGCGCAAACGCCGTCGGCGCGGTCGTCGTCGGCGTGGCGGCCGAGGTCGCGGCGAAGGCGGCGAAAGCCAGAGCGGCGAGGATCAAGCTGGCGAGGTTGTGGGCGAGGACGTTGCCGAAGCCGTTGCCGACGTCGTCACAGCGGAAGCCGCTGCGGCCAAACCCAAGCGCAGCCGCCGCAAGACGGCTGACGTAGTTGTCGAAGCTGAACCTGCAACGGGTGAAACTGAAGTAGTTGTAGCTGAGCCAGTCGTTACCGAAGAAGCCCCGGCCAAACCCAAGCGCAGCCGTCACAAAAAGGCTGATCAAGTCGATGCTGAAGCCCCCGTAGCGCCGATCATGGAAGAAGTTGCTGCGCCGGTCGCGGAAGTAGAAGCTCCGGCCAAGCCAAAACGCTCACGCGCCAAAAAGGCCACTCCCGAAGCTGCGGCCGAAGTAGCGGCCGAAACCGACGGTGAGGCCGATGATGGCCAGCGTCGCAGCGGCTGGTGGCAGCGCACTTTCGGAAATTGAGCTGGAGATGATCCTCCCCATCCCGCGCAGCGGGATGGGGAGGATCAGCCTATCCGGCCTTGACCCCCTCGCCCCATTCCATCCAGCCAGCAAAGCGCGGGGTCTTGGGCATATAGCCCTGACCCAATCGGGTTAGGGCCAACCCGGAACTCGCCACTGAACTGCTGATCGGCCGGATCAGATGGCATCCACCCGCCAGCCGCTTCCACACCGGTTCAATCCGATCTTGCCACTTGGCTACCCCGGGATCGGGCGCGCGGCCGTGTTCGAGGAACAACAGCTTGCCGCTGGGCCTAAGGATACGGCGCATTTCGGCCAGAACCTGCGCTGGATCTGCGACTGAGCACAAAGTGTAGGTGCAGACCACGGTATCGAAACTACCGGCGGCAAACGGAATGTCCTCGCCAAAGCCTCGTCGAATATCAGTGTCCCAGCCTTTACTGGCAGCTGCTTCCCGCGCGTATTCCAGCCCTTTTTCGGACGGATCGATCCCGGCATAACTGCTGATCTGCGCTGCATCATAAAACTGCTGATTGATCCCCCCGCCGCAACCGATCTCGAACACTTTGCCGCGCGCCAGCGGAACCAGCTTTGCCCGCAGTCCCATGATTCCGGGCGCGCTGCAGGCGCATTTGATAAACCGCGGAACGATATAATTGTCATACCAGCTGGCAATGCCCATTGTCCTTGCTCCTTACGCTTCAACCGGATCGACTAGGCGCACATCGCGATGATACCGCCAGTTCACATCCGCCCACGATTCAATATGAAATCAGCGCGCCATCCCAGGCAAACAGTCCGCCGCTGTCAGCCGGCGTCAAACGATCAATCACCTGGAGCAGATGGCCGGCGCTCATCCCGGCCGTGAACAGCTTTTCCGCTGCCACCCCGCGCTGGAACGGAGCAGACAGCGCGGTATCGACCGTGCCGGGATGCAGCGTAACTGCGATCGCCTGAGGATGACTGCGCGCCAGTTCGATCGCGCAATTACGGATCACCATGTTGAGCGCGGCCTTGCTTGCCCGGTAGCTGTGCCATCCGCCCAACCGGTTGTCAGTGATCGAACCGACCCGCGCCGATAGCGCCGCGAACACCGCGCGCCGATCACGCGGCAGCAAGGGCAACATATGCTTTGCGATCATCGCCGGTCCAATCGTGTTAAGCGCAAAGGCCTGCGCCATGGCCGCCGGATCAAGCGCGCGCAGGCTTTTCTCCGGGCCGCTGCCATCAGGCAGGACCAGCGCACCGGTGGCGACCAGCACCAGATCGAGCGGACCGTCTGCACTGATTGCCGCGGCGGCGGCGGCAATCGAAGTTTCATCAAGCAGATCGAACACCAGCGGGATCTGGCCCGGACGCGGCACCGGCGGATTGCGCGCGGCGGCATAGATTACCGTGCCGTCCGAACGGTCGAGCAAGGCAGCGGTAAGCGCAGCACCAATCCCGCCACTGGCTCCAAATATGGCGATGCGGGGTGGCGCGGCGGGCGATTGCGGGTCCATCGGCCCGCTATGGCGCGACTGCCGCAACAAGCCAATCCAAGACTGCTTGCCCCCGGCCAATGAATCGCTAGATAGGGCGCCACGGCAGCAAGTGCTGCATAATAACAGGATCTGACATGGCGAGCCTAACCCTCCCCAAGAACAGCAAGATCAACGGCGCTGGTCGTCATTTCAAGGCGACAAGCGCGAGCCGGATCAAAAAATTTACGGTCTATCGCTATGATCCCGACAGCGGTGAAAACCCGCGCTATGATACTTTCGAGATCGATCTCGACAGCTGCGGACCGATGGTGCTCGATGCGCTGATCAAGATGAAAGCGGAAGCTGACCCCACCCTCACCTTCCGCCGCTCGTGCCGCGAAGGGATCTGCGGATCCTGCGCGATGAACATCAACGGCCGTAATGGTCTGGCTTGCACCACCGCGATGGAGGATCTGGGCGGCGATATCCGGATCACACCGCTACCGCATATGGAAGTCATCAAGGATCTGGTCCCTGATTTCACCCCATTTTTATGCGCAATACGCCTCGATCCGGCCCTGGCTGCAAACCGTCAGCACCACGCCTTCGGGCAAGGAGCGCCTGCAAAGCCCGCAGCAGCGCGAAAAGCTGGACGGGCTGTATGAGTGCATCCTGTGCGCCTGCTGCTCAACTTCATGCCCCAGCTATTGGTGGAATTCGGACAAGTTCCTTGGCCCGGCGATCCTGCTCCAGGCCTATCGCTGGCTGGCTGACAGCCGTGATGAGATGACCGGAGAGCGGCTCGACGAGCTGGAAGATCCGTTCCGCCTCTATCGCTGCCACACGATCATGAACTGCGCCAATGTCTGCCCCAAGGGCTTGTCGCCGGCCCGTGCGATTGCCGAAATCAAAAAAATGCAGGCGGAACGGCACGTCTGACGTGAACGGCGATACCAAAGACTTTCTTTATCAGCCCGACCCGGACCATCCAGGCTGGCACAGCTGGAACCTGGCCGACGACACCCGCTTCAATGCGCAGACGATGGGCCATATGCTGGTCCGGCGCGAGGGCGACAGCTTGTGCCGGGTGCGGATGTTCCCGGAACGGCGCCACACCAATCTGCTCGATATGGTCCACGGCGCGGTCACCCTGGCCCTGATCGACGTTTCGCTGTTCGCGGCGATGCGCACGCTGCTCAGCGGCGATGCCGCCGGATCGGTCACGCTTGAGCTGTCCAGCCAGTTCATCGGCGCGGGCCGTCCGGATGCGCCGCTGGATGCGGTCGTCGAAGTGATGCGCGAAACCCGGCGGCTGGCCTTCCTGCGCGGCACCGTGGTTCAGGGAGAGGCCGACGAGGTGCTGGTCGCGTCATTTTCCGGAATTGTCCGTAAGCCATCGGGCAGATGAGCGGCGTCCTCGCGCAATATTGGGCGCTGGTCGCAGCCGGCGAGCTCAAGCCCGATCCCCAACAGGCCGAGGCAGCGATCCGGTTGAACCTGCTTCAGCAGCAGCTTGAACAGACCACCGGAATCGGCTTGCTCGGCAGGTTTCTGGGCAAAAGGCAGGAGGCCCCTCGCGGGCTTTATCTGTGGGGCGGGGTTGGCCGCGGCAAATCAATGCTGATGGATCTGTTCTATGAATGCCTGATGATCCCGGGAAAGCGCCGCGTCCATTTCCATGCCTTCATGCTCGAAGTTCACGCACGGCTTCGTGATGAGCGCAAGAAGGAAGCAGGCGATCCAATCCCGCCAGTCGCAGCTGTGATCGCCCAGGATCTGCGCTGCCTCGCCTTTGACGAGATGATGGTGGGCAATAATGCGGATGCGATGATCATGAGCCGCTTGTTCACTGCGCTGATCCAGGGTCACGGGGTGACGATCGTCACCACTTCAAACCGCGCGCCAGACCAGCTTTACAAGGATGGCCTTAATCGCGAGCATTTCCTGCCATTTATCGCGCTGATTGAAACCGCGCTGGACGTCATGCCGCTGAACGGCCCGGTCGATTACCGGCTCGAACGGCTTGGCGGGATGGCGACCTGGCACGCTCCACTGGGCGATGCCGCGACCGCACAGGTGCGCGAGGCGTTTTTTCGCCTGACCGACTATTCGCCCGAGGACAGCGCCCATGTTCCCTCGAACGAACTTGATGTCGGCGGCAGACGGTTGTTGCATGTTCCCAAAAGCCTCAAAGGCGTCGCGGTCTTCAGCTTCAGGAAGCTGTGCGCCGAAGCACGGGGCGCGGCGGATTATCTGGCCATCGCGCGGGCCTATCACACCGTCATCATTGTCGGAATTCCGCAAATGGGACCCGATCAGCGCAACGAGGCCGCACGGTTCGTGACGCTGATCGACGCGCTGTATGAACACAAGGTCAAGCTGCTCGCCACTGCTGCCGCCGCTCCGGAGGCGCTTTATGATCAGGGCGACGGCAGGTTCGAGTTCGAACGCACGATCAGCCGCCTGATCGAGATGCAGAGCGCGAATTACCTCGCCGCCGGACACGGCGAGACGTGAGGGATACACGGCGATCGGCAATTGATATGTTGTAACATCGCGTGTAAGGGGGTTTTTTTCTTTCCGTCCACTCGCGAAAAGTGAGCCTGCCCTTGCGTTATCTGCTTTATTTCGGTCCCGTCTGCCTCGCAGTGCCTGCTTTTGCGCAAACGCTGCCGGCAGCGGCTGACAGCGATGACCAAGGCAATGCCATCGTCATAACCGCCAAGCGGCTGGATGCGGCGCGCGATGCAATCGACCCATCCGTGGGGGCAAGCGATTTCCGGTTCGATCGCGAACAGCTTGATCTCCAGCCCGGCGGCGCTGATCGCAGCTTGAAGGGCGTGCTGCTTCAAGCCCCCGGCGTTTCG
Source organism: Novosphingobium sp. (assembly GCA_031372185.1). Classification (GTDB taxonomy): domain Bacteria; phylum Pseudomonadota; class Alphaproteobacteria; order Sphingomonadales; family Sphingomonadaceae; genus Novosphingobium. Next base: position 29,777 of record JANMKT010000081.1, on the reverse strand, counting down.
CAGGATTCCGATGGTGACGGCGATGTCCACATCCGCAACGAGCATGGCAACGTCCAGTACCGCCTGAACGGCGTGACTGTGCCCCAGAGCTTCGCCGGATTTGGCGCGCTGGTCGATCCGCGCGTCGCCAACTCGATCGAAGTAATCACCGGCGCGCTGCCGGCACAATATGGCTATCGCACCACCGGGATCGTCACGCTCAAAACCCGCACCGACAGCTTCGATTTCGATGGCGATATCGGCATCTATGGCGGCAGCCACAACACGATCCAGCCCAGCGTGACACTGCGTGATTCGGTTGGCTCGCTCAATTATTTCTTCTCTGGCAGCTATCTGCGCAACGATCAGGGGATCAGCAATCCGACCCCGTCGAGAACGGCGATCCATGACCGGACCGAGCAATGGCGCGGATTCGGCTATCTATCTTATCTACTGGGCGAAACCAGTCGTCTGACGGCGTTTGGCGGCACCTCGATCGGAAGCTTCCAGATCCCCAACTCACCGGGGCTGGCGACCAGTTTTAGGCTTAACGGCAGGACAAGCTTCGATTCGGCCCTGCTTGATCAGAACCAGCACCAGAAGACCGTCTATGGCGTGCTGGCCTATCAATATTCGGGGGATCGGTTTGACCTTCAGATTGCTCCGTTCATTCGTGACGCGCGGGCGCAGTACACGCCAGATCCGCAGGGCGGGCAGCTGCTGTTCACCGGGGTCGATACCGATCTGACCCAGACCAGCCTTGCCTGGGGCGTCCAATCCGATGCCAGCTTCAAGGCCAGCGACACCCACACCATCCGCTTCGGTCTGTTTTTTCAGCACGAACAGACCCATTCGGACAGCCTGAACCGGGTGTTTGCGGTTAATGCGGCAGGCGGCCAGATCAGCGATGCGCTGATTACCGTAGCGGTAGCCGAACGGCTCACGGGGCGCAGCTTCGGCGCTTATGTGCAGGATGAATGGTCGCTCAGTGATGCGCTGACCATCAACTATGGACTGCGCTATGATCACGTCTCCGCGCTGGTCAACGAGCAACAGTTCAGCCCCCGGATCGGGCTGGTGTGGAAGCCGACCGAGCTGACCACCGTCCACATGGGCTATGCCCGCTATTTCACCCCGCCACCGATCGAGCTGGTCGCCGCAGGCACGCTGGCCGCGTTCGATGGCACCACTGGCGAGGCCCCAAGCGGATCAGCCGACCCGGTCCGCTCCGAGCGCGAGCATAATTTCGATATCGGGGTTCAGCATAAGCTCACCCCGCGCCTGACAATTGGCCTCGACGTCTATTACAAGATCAAGTCCAACCTGCTGGATGAAGAGCATTTCGGCTCGACCCTGATCGCCTCACCCTTCAACTATGCCCGCTCCAAGGGCTGGGGGGTGGAATTCAGCGCCAACTACGAGAGCAATCCGGGCGAGCTTTACGTCAATATTGCCCGCGGTGAACAAAAAGCCCAGAAAATTGTTTCGAACCAGTTCTTCTTCGATACGGCCGAGCTGGACTACATCGCCAACAATTACATCTATACCGATCATTCGCAGAAGTGGACCATCTCGGCCGGCGGTGCGCTCAAACTCAAAAACCGGTTTGGCCGGCTCCAGCCCAGCTTCGACCTGATCTATGGCGATGGGCTGCGCGCGGGCGATCCCGCCGGGGTTATCCCCAATGGCGGCAAGCAGAAGCCCTATGCCCAGGTCAACTTTGGTATCGCCCAAGTGTTTGGCAGCGACGAGGAAAAGAGCTTCACGGTCCGCTTCGATGTAGTCAATCTGTTTGACAAGGTTTACCTGATCCATGATGGCTCGGGGGTCGGTGCAGGCCAGCCCGAATATGGGCCGCGCCGTGGATTCTTTGTCGGGATCAGGAAGGGTTTCTAAGCCATGGGAATGACTGCTGAAGACGCCCTGAGCAAAGTCCCGGCAGTCACTGCCGGCTTCTGGATCATCAAGGTCCTGGCGACCACACTGGGCGAGACTGCGGGCGATACGCTGTCGATGACTTATGACCTCGGCTATCTGGTCAGCAGCGCTATCTTCATCGTGCCGCTGGCCCTGCTGGTGGCCGCACAGATCAAGGCGCGCGGCTTTCATCCGGCACTCTACTGGGCGACGATCGTCGCCTCGACCACTGCGGGCACCACAATTGCCGATTATGCCACGCGTTCGCTCGGCATCGGTTATCTGGGTGGCTCGCTGCTGCTGCTGACGCTGGTTTTGCTCAGCCTGCTGGTGTGGTACCGGACGCTGGGTAGCGTCTCGGTAGATCAGATCTCCTCGCCCGGCGCTGAGGCATTTTACTGGACCACTATCACCTTTTCGCAGACGCTTGGCACTGCCTTGGGAGACTGGGCTGCGGATACTGGCGGACTTGGTTATCTGGGCGGTGCATTGTTGTTCGGCTCGGGCCTGCTGGTACTGGTGGCGCTGTTCAAATATACCTCGGTCAGCCGTGTCTGGCTGTTCTGGGCGGCTTTCATCCTTACCCGGCCGCTGGGCGCGACGGTCGGCGATTTCCTCGACAAGCCGCTCGCCAAGGGCGGACTTGATTTTAGTCGGCCAATTGCCTCATTGGTCCTGCTAGCGGCAATAATTGCGCTGGTCTGGCTGATGCAGCGGCGTGCCGGGCGGAACGCGGCCACTTGAAAGTGCCGCGCGAATAGCCATTTCCCACTGCATGCCGGCGGTAACACCCCGCCGAAGTGGAAACTCCAATGATAGATATTCGCCCTTTCGCTGGCCTTGGCCATGCAGATCACGGCTGGCTGAACGCCACCCATCACTTCAGCTTCGCCAATTACCACGAACCGTCCCGCATGGGTTGGGGCGCGATCCGGGTGTGGAACGATGATCTGATTGCCGCGCAAAGCGGTTTCCCGCCTCATCCCCACAACGACATGGAAATTATCACTTTTGTTCGCACCGGAGCGATCTCCCATCAGGACAGTCTGGGCAACAAGGGCCGCACTGAAGCGGGTAACGTCCAGGTGATGAACGCAGGCACGGGCATCGTCCATTCAGAGTACAACCATGAGGACGTAGCCACCACGCTGTTTCAGATATGGATCGTGCCCGATCGCGCCGGCGCGCCGCCCAGTTGGGGACAACGTGAATTTCCGCGCGGTAAGCGGGCCGGGAAATGGGAGATTCTCGCCAGCGGCGATGCCGAAGGAGATGCTGCTCTGCCGATCCGCTGCGACGCGCGGGTGGTAGCGGCGACTCTCACTGCTGGCGAATCAGTAAGCTATGAAGCCGATCCCGTACGCCACCAATACCTCGTCGCGCCAAGTGGGCGTATTCGCATTAATGGCATGGAAGCAAACCCGCGCGACGGGCTTGCAGTTACCGGAGAGACCAGCATCACCGTGGAAGCCGTTGATGATGCTGAAGTGGTGATGGTTGACGCGCGCTGAGCAGGCCCAGTCGGGCTTAAAGCGCCCTAGATTGTCAGAATTGCGCCAAAGGCGAGCCGCCAAAATGAGAAAGGCCCACCCCGGCAAGGGCGAACCTTTCTTTAACAATGCAGAAATTTGACAAATCACTTCATCTGCCAATAGGAAGCAGAGCAAGTTAATCCGGCAATAAGCTAGTCTAAACTACGACCAACCCATTAAAATTAACGCATAAACCAGTCATAGACCCTCGAAAACAAGTCAATTTCAAGTTTCGAAGGCATATCATTTTCGGGTGTCGAAGCCATGGTAATCTCCTAACCAAAGGAGATTGATAGTTAAATTATCTTTAACTGGTTAACAAGCATTAAATCTTAAAAGCCCTGCCAGCTGTTGCCCCATTGTGGGACAATTGAACTAAATCAGTTAATTGCATGAATTTCATCGGCCTGCCGATATGATAGCCCTGGGCAATATCACAGCCCAGATTGCGCAGCGCTTCAAGAGTCGCGGCGTCTTCGATTCCCTCAGCAACGATCTCCTGGCCCAGCGCATGCGCCAGCCGAATCACGCTATCGACGATCGTGCGCTCGCGCACATCGGTGGTAATCGCCCGGACAAAGCGACGGTCAAGTTTGATTTCATCGCTCGGAATCTCGGCCAGATAGGCAAGACTGGCCTGGCCAGTCCCAAAATCGTCGATCGACAAGCGGAAGCCCATCGCCCGCAGTGCCGAGAGATTGCGCTTGGCCTCCTCACGATTGGCCATATTGAAGGTCTCGGTCACTTCGAAAGTGATCAACGAGCAATCGGCCTGCGTGTCGCGGACTATGTCAGTAATGCGCTGAACCAGAGTGGGATGATCGACCAGCTGGGCCGAAAGATTGACACTGATCTGGAACGGTCCAGCGATCCGGTTCAGTTCCCGTGCCATGCTGATCGATTTTTCCAACACCCAATAGGTGATTTTTTCAATCCGCCCGGCCCGTTCCGCCTGAAGTATAAATGCGTCAGGCGGGATTGCGCCGCGTTCGGGGTCATCCCAGCGGATCAGAGCCTCTGCTCCGGAAATACGGCGGCTGCGGAAATCATATTGTGGCTGCAGTGCCAGCCAGATGTCGCCGTTGCGGAGCCCTTCATCGATCCGGGCGTGCAACGAAAGCTCCCACGGCGATTGGGCCAGGCGTTGCTGGCCGAACTCTTCGTAAAGCTTGCCCTTGCCCTGCGCTTCAATCGCACTGGCCAATGCCGACTGGATCCGGCTGATCGGCTTGCTCTCGATATTGCGATCTAGCCCGAAATGGACATTGGTATCAAGCACATGGCCGTGAATTGTGAGCGGCGAGGAAAACATCGCCTTGAGGCCTTCCAGGTGACCAACCAGCGTATCAAGCGGCTTTGAATCCTCAAGCCACACAAAGCCGCCATTATCATTGTCGAAAATTGCGTGGTCACCGGCGCCCAATGACAGACGGCGCGCAATCTGGCGCGCGCATTCGCCATGAAATTCGCGCGGCAAGCTGGCGAGCATCTGTTCGTATTGGCTGACCGATACTGCCACAACATCCTGCGACCGGGCGATGCCGCATACTGCCAATGCTTCGATATTGGGCAACCCAGACGCAGCGCTGGTAAACTGGACCCTGTTTCGCCATTTCTGCGAACTGCGTAGCGGCAAATAGACCAACAGGGCGATGAACGCCGGCCCAATATCGAAGATGACGCCATGGCCGCTGAGCGCTCCCGGCAGAATCAGAAGCCCCAGCGCGAGCGCTGTATAAATCAGCAGCTTGCCTTCGCGTTGCCGAAGCCGCTGACCAATAATCAGCAGGCCGACCACGAACGCAAGAAAGGCCAACGGGCCTAGCGCCAGCGGCGATCCCCTCGCCACACCTTCTTTGCCGGCAATATCCATGATCACACCGGGTACCTTGCCGTGGCCAAAGAACCCAACGACGGTATTGAGCTCGCGGTTGGTATTGCTGAGGAATACTGTGTGACCGGCAAGAGCCGAAACCTGCACCCTGCCGTTCAAGAGGGCCTTCGCATCAACCACCGGGATACTTTCCGGATTTAAGCTGAAGGCCGGATAAATCAGCTGACTCGGCGAAAAATGACGCGACCCTGCATTTGAAACAGACGGGACAATTTTACCTGAAACCTCGAAACTCGCAGGCGAATTGAGTGCAAATCCCTGAAAATTTACATTCCAGGCCGATGCAGCAACCTTGGTGTCAGGCGGAGCCGGGAATTTAGGAATAGTTATTTCGGAACTATTATGTGCGGGCTTTACCGTGCCGCGATATACCAAAGTCACTTGGTCTCCGGCTAGCATTACCACCGAATTGAGCTTCTGGTCGCCTGCGGGATCAAGACCTGTAATCATTGGAAAATCAAGGAATACATGCCTGACCCTGGATTTTACTAGTATGCTCAGGAGTTTAGCCTGCTCATTCGTCGATCCAGCCACTGATCCGGCGCTGATAGGCATGCCACCGTCGAGAGAGATTACCGTCCCCTTCTGGGCAACATAGTTACGCGTAGGCATGACTTTATACCAAGCGTTCCAATACGCATGATCGATGACCTGAGCGGACTTGGTCCAGACGCACAGAGCCGCTACCACGAGGGCAATGATCAGGGGTGATTTCAAATTGTTGCGCATTGACCCGCTGAGGTTGGTTTGGCTGACTTCAACCCTCTACCAGCGATATGGTTAAGAATACTTGAAAATCGCTCCTCGCACTTGCTCTAACCCGCTGGATTCTGCCAATCATTGATCCAAAATGGTCCAAAATCGAGGACCAGCACAGCTAGGGAGCGTGATGCGATAAAGCTGTATCGCATCACGCGTTAGCTTATCCCCAAACTTGCCAGCGACCTGTCCAGCATCAGCAGTTGCCACAGCAAACGCGAATGATCGGACCGCCCGGAAATATGCGCCTCGGCCAGCAAATTCAGTCGCGGACCATCAAACCAGCCGGTCCGTGACAGCGCCGCGCTGCTGCCAATTTCGCGGGCAGCGCCCGCCAGTGGTCCGCGGAACCATTGGGCGATCGGGGTGACGAAGCCCTGTTTCTGGCGGTAGAGGATGTCGTCGGGCAGGTAGCGCCGCATGGTTTTCTTGAGCAGCCACTTCCCCTCGCCCCGCCTGAGCCGCAGTGATTCAGGCAAAGCAGCGGCGAATTCGATCAGGCGGTGATCGAGCAGCGGCTCACGCGCTTCGAGGCTGACCGCCATGCTGGTGCGATCGACCTTGGTGAGGATATCGCCGGGCAACCAGAATTTGAGATCGGCGTATTGCGCCCGGTCGATCCCCGACCGCGCCGGGGCCCGGCGCATCAGATCGATGAACGGTTGTTCGGCCCGGTAATCGCCGCACAGCTTCAGGAAATCGGCCGAATAGAGCGTATCGCGCAGTTCTGGCGGGATCACCGACAGTGCGTGGGCGTAGCCATCTTCACCGCTCGATCCAAGCGAGAGCAGCGTTGCTTTAGCGCGCAGTGGCCGGGGCGCCCAGTCGGCCTTGGGATACATCCTGCCGAGCGAGCCGAACAGCGGCCCGCGAATGCCCTGCGGCACCAGCGCGCGCATCCGTTCCTCGCCGTGCTGGAACACATGCCTACGGTAACCGGCAAAGGCCTCGTCCGCCCCGTCTCCCGAGAGGGCCACGGTGACACTTTCGCGGGCGAGTTGGCAGACCCGCCAGGTGGGCAAGGCCGAAGCATCGGCAAACGGCTCATCGAACATCGCCGCAAGGGTGCCCGCCGCCTCAAAATCATCGGGCGAGACCCGGCGGCTGCGGTGATCCGTGCCAAATAGTGCAGCGACTTGGGCCGCGTAATTGCTCTCGTCCAAAGCCGCGACATCGAAGCCGATGCTGCAGGTTTTGACCGGTTCGCGGCTGTTTTCGGCCATCAGCGCGACGACGCTGGAGCTATCGACCCCGCCCGAAAGAAACGCCCCGAGCGGCACATCTGCAACCATCCGCGACGTCACCGCCTGGCGCAGCAAATGAAGCAGCTCTGCCTCAAGATCGGCAGAACTGCCTTTGCGCCGCTCGGCAAAAGACACATCCCACCACTGCACCGGGGCCGGCAATGGTCCGCCGGACCGCAGCAACAACGCATGGCCAGCCGGCAGCTTGCTGACCCCGGCCAGGATCGAGCGGTGATCGGGAACATAGCCCCAGGCTAGGTAATCCTCGATCGCCAGCGGATCGACTTCGCGGCGCAGCAAAGGATGGGCAAGCAGCCCCTTCAGTTCCGAGGCAAAGGCGATGCTCCCGTCGCTTAAACGCGCATAGAACAGCGGCTTCACCCCCAGCCGGTCGCGGGCGAGGAACAATGTCCGCCGGTCAACATCGTAGATCGCAAAGGCGAACATTCCGTGGAGCCGCATCACGCAATCGGGGCCCCAGCGCTGCCACGCGGCGAGGATGACTTCGCTGTCCCCATCGGTGTGAAAAATAGCCCCGCTGGCCTGCAATTCTTCGCGCAATTCTCGGAAATTGTAGATCTCGCCATTGAAGGTCAGGATTGCCCTGCCGTCGCTGGAGGCCATTGGCTGCGGCGATCCGGCGACATCGATGATCGACAGGCGGCGGTGTCCCAACCCGACCCCGGGCCCGGTCCACACCCCTGCCCCATCCGGCCCGCGATGAACCATCGCGTCACACATCCGCGTCACCCGCAGCGGATCGACCGGCTTGGGCGTGCTCACGTGAAATATTCCGGCAATCCCGCACATCAGGGTTCGTTAGCGGAGGCGGGCCATGCGGTCCATCCATGCATCAAGCGGACCGGTCGCTTGGCGAAAAGCGGCCAGGCTTGCCTCTGGCGTGCTGGCCGTGCCCGCCTCAGCCGAGAGGATCAGCACCATCGTCGGGCGCGGGCGAAGCAGCAGGCGGTCTTCAATATTGGCCAGCTTGAGACGAATATTGCTGCCGGTGAGCAGGGTTCCAGTGCGGTAATAGGTCTCGGCCAGACGCTCGACCCGCCCTTCGGCAATCAACCGTTCGGCCTTGGCATGGGGCACTTCGGGTCCATTTGCGGTCCACGCCCAGGGACTGTCAGGTCGCAACGCTCCTTCGCCATAGCCGCCTGCTTCACGGCCTTCGCTCTGCGCTGAATAGAGCGCATAGAACACATCGACCTTGCGCCCGCTCGCGTCCGCATAGCGGCCAAGCAAGCGGTGTTCGGCACCGTCTGCGCGTGGTTCCCACCAGATCGCTGGACGATAATCGATCCGGTGCCAGCCCGAAACCACCGGCAGGGCAAGCTGTGTGGGCACTGCGGCGCTCTGCCGATCAGCAACCCGCGCCCAGGCCTGCCCGCCAAGGACAACCGCAAGCAATCCGGCCAATCCCGCGATCCAGTGCAACCTGGCCTTCTCCAACCGGTCAAGCAGCGGCGAGGCGGCAAGCGCAGTGGCATCGATCATCTGATCCTCGACCGCGCGATCAAAAAATCGCCACGACAGCGCCAGCACCAGCGCGATCACCATTGCAAAGAAGACCCAGCCATAAATGATGTGATCGACCCCGCCGGCATAGGCCGCGCCCTTGGATTGGGCGATGTAGATCGTCCCCCAGGCCCGTACTCCGTTGGCGAGGATTGGCGCGACAATCGCCAGCACGAGAAACCCTGCGCGGCGCTTCCAGCTGACGAAGCAGACATTGGCGATCAGCACTCCCAGCGCAATCATCGCGATCAGGAATTTCACCCCCGAACACGCCTCGGCCACTTCGAACAATCCAGCGGGCGTATCGATAAACACGCCGTTGATCTGCGCTGGAATCCCGCTGAGGTGGGTGAGCGCAATCGTCAGCCTGGCGGTAATCGTCTGGAGCGGCGGGACCAGCTCATCGCCGAACGGCACAAGGAAAGCCAGATAACTCAGCGGAAAGATCAGCCCCGCGCAAACCCGCGGGCCCAGTACCAGCAATGCGGTGGCCGAAAGCAAGCCAACCGCGCCGATCTGACGGAGCAGGGTAAAGGCGGCAAAAGCGCCCAGCACCCAGATCAGGCACGCCACTGCCACAGCGATCAGCCCCGGCCACCAGATTGAGGGTGCCAGCCGCCGCAGCTGCGAAACCCGCAGCCAGATCAGCCAGCCAGTGATCGCGGGAACCAGCAGGATGTGGTTATAGGTCGACGAATTCCACCACTGATCCGCCATTGCCTGCCAATCGCTGGCAAACAGCAACACCAGTGCAAACCACGCACCGCCGAGCTGCAGCATCGCTGCGCGCCACGGCCTGATGGCTGGTTCAGGCGGCATGGCGGACCGGGCGTCCCGGCGGCTTCAACAATCCGCCCAGCGGAGCAAGCATGGCCGGCCAGCTCATCTCGCTGACCACATACCGCCTGGCATCAAGCCCCATCGCCCGGCCCTTGCGCGGCTGCGAGAGCAGCGCGATGCAGCGTGCGGCCAGATCCTCGTCGCTATCGGCTATGGCAAAATGTTTGCCCTGCGTGGCCCCGATGCCGGCCGCCGCGCCGCTGGTCAGCACCACGGGCAAGCCCATCGCCATCGCCTCAAGCACCTTGTTCTGGATGCCGCGGGCAATTTCCAGCGGGAGCAATGCCAGATCGGCGGCGCTAAGCCAGGGACGCATATCGGCTACGCTGCCCCAGATGTGGCACCCGTGGGCTCCGGCAAGTTCGACCAGCTCCTTCCCCGGATTGCGTCCGACGACATGAAAACTGGCCGAAGGCAGCTGGGCGCGGATCAGCGGAAGGATCCGCTGTGCGGCCCGCAGCACTGCCGCCACATTGGGGGAATAATCCATCTGCCCGGTGAAGATCAGGCGGGGCCCGGCGCATGCAAGCATCTGTGGTTCGGGCTTGACCACGGCTGGATCGAACAGCTGGCAGTCGATCCCGTTGCCCAGCGCGCGGATATCGCAAGTCGCGCGGTCTATCGGGCCAAGCCGCGCCGCAAAGAGGGCAGCTTCTGCAACCGAGACCAGCAGGCTGACATCGCTGCGCCGGGCCAGCCGGGCTTCCTCAATGCTCAGCAGCTGCGCCTCGCGGGCCTCCAACCAGCGCCTGATGCCGGAATGAGCCTGGGCATAGGCCTCAAACTTCGCCGAATCGACATCGACGAAATCGAAAATCACCCGTCCACCATAATCCTCGGGAATGTACTGGCCCATCTGGCCCGAGAAGACATAGATCGTGCCGACCGGATGATCCCGCAGCACATCGGCGACGTAGCTGGCAATCTCCGGGCTGTAAAAAGCTGGTAGGCTGACCGGCTCGTGGCGCAGCAGCGACTGGATTCCGGCGAGGATCAGCGGTTTGACCCGGCGGACCAGCCGATGGCTGTGCGCCAGCGCCGCCAGCTGTGCTTGTTCGGCCATATCGCGATCATCATCGGCGAAGGTCGCGACATGCACCGGGGCAAGTCCGGCCAGAGCCTTGAGGATATGGTGCGAACGGATCTTGTCGCCCCGATCGGGCGGGAACGGCATCCGGTGCGCCAGAAAAAGGATCTCGCCGCTCATCCCAGCCCCCGGGCGATCGGCGGGCCAAGCCGATTGGCCAGCGCCAGCGGCAACTTGCGCCATAGGGCAATCCGCGCGGCATGTTTGGCGCTGGTGGGATCGGCATCGCGGGCGTCCATCCCCGGCGCGGTCCAGCTGGCATAGCCCAGCGGCTGCGGCTCAAATCCCCAGTTGCGCTTGAACTCAAACGCCCCGCTGCCGGTTTTGGAACGGCCGAAATCGAACTGGCGACAACCGCGCTGGCGGGCATGGCGCATCAGTTCAAAATACATCCGATCATTGGCACGCAGCTTGCGGGCGGCGCGGGTTCCCCCGCCCCAATACGGCATCACCGCGCCCTTGTGGTACAGCGACAGGACGCTCGCCACTGGTACATCGCCTTCACGAACTGTTAGAATATCAGTATTTTCAGAAAATCTATTCAGAACTTGCTCGAATAAAGCGCGTGGAAAAACAGGCGTTCCAAGATTGCGCACGCTTTCTGCATAAACCGCATAATGGGCCGCGCGATCCCGCGCTGCTATGCCAATCTCGATCGTCAGCTCGCTCGCCAGACCCTTGCGGACCTCGGCGCGCTGTTTGCGGGGGATGGCCAGAAGCTGGGCTTCGTCGTCAGCTTGCAGATCGGTGACAAACCCGCAGTGCGTATCATGGCGAACCCGCCACCCCGGCCGGTCCGCCGGCAACACCCCGCCGCGCAATTCGATCGCCGGGCATGACCGGCGCAGCGCCAATTCTTCCAGCGCTGCAAACATGGGCGCTTGGGCGCCTGCCGCATCGACCAGCATCCCGCCGCCTACGCCAAAGCCGCTCGACACCAGCACCCGCCCGAACAGCGATGAATGCACTTCAAGCAGCGGGAGATAGCCGGTCAGCTGGTCTGCCCGCTCGGCGATCAGGGCCAACGCGCGATTGCCCGAACCTGCCGCCACCGCTGTGTGCCAGGCCGGGCGATGAAACACTGTGCCCTGGGGGTGCCGCACAACAAATGCATCAAGCCGCACCGCCTCGCCCAGATCAGCAGGATCGATGAGCCGAATGGCTGTGCGCCGGGGTGAGAACGGCGCGTTCAAGCAGCCAGTTCCGTTGCCAGCCCGGCTTCGCGTGAGGCGAGCACGTCCATCCTGCCCCAGTCGAATTCCATGACCAGCTGCTTGAGTTTGTCTGCCATCACATCAAGGTTGGTGTAATGCCGTAGCTTCGAGCGGAGTGAAGCTGCTGTCACGCGTGGCTGTTGCGGATCGATTTCCCACGGGTGGAAATAGAACACCGCCGAACGGCCATCGCGGGTGTTGACCTGGCGGATTGCCCAGCGCGAAAAACCATAGGGCAACGCCCGGAAGAAGCCCCCGCCTCCGGCGGCCAGCCGCCGCCCGGCAAAGGTGGCGGTGGTCACCGGAAGTTCAAGCAGATCGGACCACGGCAGCGGACGAAAGGCAAAGCGCGGGGCTTCAGGCCAGCCATAATGATCATGCGCGATCGGCGCGACGCTTGAGCTGTAGGCAAAGCCCTGTTCGGCCAGCACCATATAGGCCCAGGGGGTGCGCTGATCGATTGAAAAGCTGGGCGCACGGTAGCCGGTGATCGAGACACCGGAGGCATCCTCGATCGCCTTGCGGCTCTTGTCCAGATCGGCGGCAAAGCAGGCCTTGTCCATCGTGAAGACCCGGGCGTGGTCCCAGCCATGGCTGGCCAGCTCATGCCCGGCATCGGCAATCCGGCGCAGCAAGGCAGGATGACGCTGCGCCACCCAGCCCAGTGTAAAAAAGGTTGCCTTGACGTCTGCTTCGTCAAACATTTCGAGGATCGCGTCGCAATTGCGCACCACCCGGTCGCTCAGCCCATCCCAGGTGTCTCGGTCAATCACGCCTTCGAAGGCGCCAACCTGGAACCAGTCTTCAACATCGACTGAAAGGCCATTGATCGGGCCGGGTTTTATCACTGCTTCGTCCTCAATTCTTGATCATGCGGCGGCGCGGTTTGCGTCGTCGGCTTCAACCCATTCGATCAGCATGCCCAGCGTGTGGCGAATAGTCCGCTCCTGCTCGAGCATCTGACTTTCGAGCATGGAAAGTTTGGCCTCAAGCGCCGAAACACCAGAAGGAGCCTGCAGACCCTGTTGACTGGCAAGTTCGATCACAGCCTGTTGCAGCTCGGCAATCTGATTGTCGCGCTCGGCCAAAGCAGCCCGGAGCTGAGCCATGGTGACCGCGTCGACCGGCGCTGAGGGTCGCAAGACCGGAGCTTCCCCGGGCGTTGATTCCTTCACCTGGCGGGTCAATGGCAGGGTCCCGTCGCTCGCCAGCTCATCCAGAACATTGGTCAGCATCGCCGCGTCGATCCGCGCGCTTTGTTCGACCGAGCCCAGCAACAGCAGGCGGTTGCAGATCTGGTTGATCCGGCGCGGCACGCCGCCCGAAGCCTCGTAAAGTTCGGCATACAGGGGTTGATCGAATGCCGGATTGCCGTTCCAGCCGACGCACTTCAGGCGGTGCTCGATATAGGGCAGCACTTCGCCTGCCTCCATCGCGTCAAGGTGATGGGCAGCGATCACCCGCTGGCGCAGCTGTTCAAGCTGGGGATGGTCCTGGATCATGCTGCGGAACTCGGGCTGGCCCAGCAGCAGCGTCTGCAGCAGCGGATGCGCGCCCAGCTGAAAGTTGGAGAGCATCCGCAGCTCTTCCAGCGCCTCGATCGTCAGGTTTTGCGATTCATCGACCACCAGCAAGCAGCGGCGGCCCGCGCGGGCCTCATCATGCAGGAAGGCCTCGATCGCACCCAGCGCCGAGGCCTTGTCATGCCCTTCCACGATGAGTCCAAACGCCTGCGCCACGACATGCACCAGCTCCTCGCCGTCCAGCTTGCTGGTAACGATCTGCGCTGCTGTCAGCCGCGCCGGATCGACCGTCGCCATCAGATGCGCGACCAGCGTGGACTTGCCCGCGCCAATCTCGCCGGTGATCACCACAAAGCCCTCGCCCTGGGCCAGTCCATAGCCCAGATAGGACAGCGCCTTGCGGTGCGTCAGGCTTTCAAAATAGAACGCCGGATCTGGGGTAAGCTGGAAAGGTCGACCGGTAAGCCCATAAAAATCATCGAACATTTCAAATCACTCCATCAGGCTCAAAACGAATAGCGCAGGCCGACCAGCGCCGAGACTGTCCAGATGTCCTGCAGCAGTTCGCGGTTGACCCCATCAATGCCCAAAGCCGCAGTTGCGGTAAGTCGGCCCGTCAGCGAACGGTAATAGGCCGCCGTTGCGCCAACCGAGCTGACATCGCCAGACAAGGCATCTCCGCTTTGGTACCAATTGGCGTAGAAATTGGTGCTGAACTTCGATTTGCGATCGATCGTGCCGTTGAGATAGGCTGCCACCCAGTAATTCTCGTCGATCACCCCATTGGCCAGCGCCAGCACAGTGCCCGGTGCGCCGATGAACTTGCGGCGATCATAACCCGCACCAAGGCCAGCCTGGAGCCGGTCAAGGGTGACGCCATAACTGGCCATCACCCCGCGCGAACGGAACACCGACGAGCGCACCGAGCCGAGCGCGCCCGACAGGCAATTGCCCTGCGCCTGCGCCACGACGCAGCCGCCGATATCGCCGGTCAGCGGATTGCGCGCCACCTCAAACTGGGTGGGCAAGCCCGCAAGCGCCGAATTGAGCTGGCCGCCAAATCCAGTGATATTGTCATAAACCGAGAGGTTGAGGCTGCTGCGCGAGTTGGGCGCATAGCCGAAGCTGCCGTAATAGGTGGTCGAGCCATAGCGACGCCCGACATGCGCCTCAAAGGCAGTGCGGCGGCTAGGGCGCCAGATCATGCCGACATCCCAGATCAGCCCGCTGGTATCATAGGCGATTACCCGCGGCGCCGATTTGTCGGTGACCAGCCGCCCGTCGCTGCCAATCACCGGCAGCCCGCCCGCATCACGCAGCGCATCACGGCTTGAAACCTCGACCTTTTCCCAGCCAAGCCCGCCAACCAGCGCGATCTCGCTGCTTAGCGGCAGCGTCACATCGCCGCGCGCGTGGAAGTCCTCCACCCGTTGATCGAGATTGGAGATATCTTCGCGGTTGTAACCGGCCCCAACCCCGATCCCGATCGGCAAAGCCTCACCCGCACGGGTTCCGGCATGAATGCTGGTGCTGTGCACGATACTGTCATCGAACACATCAATCGGGGTCTGTCCCGGCGCGAGCGCGACCGCATCAGGGCTTTCGACCCGGGTATAGCCAATCCGGTAGCCGCCGTTGACCGCAACGTCGCCCACATGGCCAGACACCGAAGGCCCGGCATAGACCGAATAAATCTGCGTGACCGAGGATCCCGGAACGAGCGGGCCGAGCACTGCGGCGCCATTGTTTTCAACCTTGCTCCGCGCCGCCAGCGCACCAGCTTCAATCGTCAGCGCATGGGGGACGATTGCGGCCGAAACCCGCGCAACCCCGCTGATCGCATCGCTATCGGAGCTGTTGTCGCCCCAGCCGACCCGCCGCTCGTATCGCAGCGACAGCGAACCTTCATTGTTGCGCGCCCGAACCTGCGCATCCACGCCAGCAGCGAGGATTGAATAGGTTGTGGTCTGACTGCCGGGAGAAAGCTCCGCTGTCGCCACCTGTCCGGCCTCGATATAGGGTGTGATCGTGACGCGATGCGGCTTTTGCGGGCGGGCCGAAGCATTCGCATCGCCGTCATCGCTGCTGGCCGCAGCAGGCCCATCATCATAGGGTATGGTCTGGGCATGGCCAGCAAGCGGCACCACGAGCGCGAGGCCGGCAATCAGGGCGGCAAGACGCGATTTCAGATGAACCTTGATGCTCATCCTCCATAGCCATAGTAAGTTCCAAAGCGGCGGCCGCTCGGGCTGAAGTGAACCGCGTTGAGCAGCAGCTGCAGATTCGGACATCCCGACAGCAGCGAAATCGCGTCTTCGAGCGAGCCCTGTCCGGTGCGGTCGGCCCGCGCGACAACCACCGCTTGCCCGACATATTTGGCCAGCTCTGCCGCAGGTGATGCGGCAAGGACCGGCGGCGAATCGAAAATAACGAAGCGGTTGGGCATACCCTCGGTCAGCCGGTTCAGCACCGCAACCGTCCGCGTGGACGACAGATATTCGCTGTCCGAATTGGTCGCATTGCCAGCTGGCAGAACCCACAGGCCGGGCACGTCAGTCCCGATCACACAGTCCGCCACATCGATCGATGGATCCGCCAGCGCATCCATCAGACCGGGCCCGCCCGGCAGGCCCAGTGCAGACAATACCGAGGGCTTGGCAAAATCGGCATCGACCAGCAGCACTTCGCTATCTTTTTCAGCCGCGATCGACAGCGCCAGATTGACTGCGGTGTAAGTCTTGCCCTCGCCGGAATGGGGCGAGCAGATCAATACCCGCTGCGCGGCCCCGCCCATGCCCTTCTGGCTAAGCTCGGCTGCGGCGAGCAGCAGCTGGCGTTTGACGATGCGGAACTCTTCCAGCAGCGCGGTAACGCTGCCTTCGGGAACGATCAGACCCTGATCGCGCAGATGCTGGCGGTCGATCGGATGACGCAAGCCCGGGAACTGCACGGGATCGAGCACTGGCTTGGGCGAACGCGGCATAGCTGCAACTTCTGTCGCGGCGTTCGGCTGGACTCCTTCTGCCGCAACTTCAGCGTCTACATCGGCCTGACGGCGATATCGGCTGGCGCGTTTGATGGAGGGCGCCAACAGTTCTTCGGGGATCGGCGGCGGGCTAAGCCGGGCCAGATCATAATTGCGCACGACCCGCTCGATCAGCGTGGCCTTTTCGCACGCTGTTGCATCGCCTGAGGCTTCATCCTGCAGGGGGGGGATCGGGATCTTGCTCTGCTCAGTCATGCCCGCCCCTCACGCAACCAAGCTGCGCTGAATGAATTCGACAGTCAGCAGCAGGACAAACAGCCCGCCCAGCGCCCCGCTCCCGGCGACGAAATATCTCGACCGCCGGTTCCTCAGCTCACGGCCTGCAGCAGTCAGCGTCTGGGTGATCGCCCCCAGCACTGGCAGGCCGAGCGCACGTTCCAGCCCAGCTGTAGTGGCGAAGGTTGAACGCAGCTGACCCAGCGCAAAGGCAGACCCGGCTCCGGCCCCAAGTCCCACGATCAGCACCCCAAACAGCAACAGCGGTCGATTCGGCGCGATCGGCGCGCGCGGAGTGGTTGGCGGATCGATGATCTGGAACTTGACCGCATTGCGCTCTGTCTCAACCTGACCGCGCAGCCGCAGCTCTTCCCGATCTTGCAGCAGCTTGTCATACTGCTGTTTGAGCACGTCGTAATCGCGATTGATCCGCTGTTGTTCGGCGGCCATGGCCGGATTGGAGAATTGCTGCGCAGTGATCTGCGCGATTTCGGACTGGACCGAGGCCCGGCGCGAGCCCAGCGCCTGGACATTGGCCTGACGTTCCGCCTTGATCGACAACAGCGAACTGTAAGCCGGATTGGGCACCCCGCCGCCGCCGGATTCAGCGCCAGCCGCACCGCGCAACGCATTGACCTGGTTCCTGGCTGCAATCACATCGGGATGGTTTTCAGTCAGGCCGCGCGCCCGCATCGCCGAAAGATCGGCCTGAGCCTGCGCATAGACGCCGCGCGCTCCGCCAACCGGGCCGGCGCTGGCGATCGAGGCTGGCGTGCCGGCCAGCTGCCCATTGATCGCCGCCAACGCGCTTTGAGCAGCGGCCAGATCGGCATCGATCCCGCGCAGTTCGGCCCGGCTCGCCTCAAGCCGCTGGATCACCGTGGTACCACCCTGAGCCAGCATCGGGTTCTGCGCTTCAAAGGCCAGCCGTTTCTGTTCAGCCATTTCGAGCTGCTTCTGGCGATCGGCCAGCTGCTGGTCCATGAAACTGATCGTCCCGGTCATCTCGCCCCGGTCGCCGGACAGATTCTCGTCGCGGAAGATGTCGATCATCTTCTGGACGATTTCCTGTGCCAGCCTGGCGTTCTCAGCATCGGACAGCGAGCCGTCATTTGATACGGCGGTGATCTCGAACAGGTTCTCCTGCTCGCTCCTCACCTTGATCCGCTTGGCCAGCGACAGGACCGTGTTTTCCATCTGCTTGGGCGTGGTTACAGTATCATTGATGCTGGTTGAGCGGACCATTTTTTCAAGGTTGACCGCGCTGGTCAACGTCTGCTGCACCCGCTCGATATCGCGCTTGCGATCGTTTGTGCCGAGGCCGATTTGCTCAGCCAGCGCATCATCCAGCTGGATGAAGATCCGCGACTTCGATTCATACGAATTGGGGACCATCGCCACCACCAGCCAGCCAAGCAGGCAAACTGCCCAGGCGACGCCGAGCGCCAGCCAGCGGCGGTGCCAGACCGAATAGAGCGCCGAGCGCAGTTCATCATAAATGCTGTTCATCGCTGCGGTTCCGCCAGCACCTTTCTTAGAATGTGCTCTCAGGGATGATGATGACGTCGCCCGGCCTCAGCATGACATTGGCGGCGCTGTTACCCTTGCGGAGCAAATCACCCAGCCGCAGCGCATATTCCTTCTGGCGGCCGCTCTCCTTGTCGAACCGGATCAGCTTGGCCCGGTTGCCAGCGGCAAATTCAGACAGCCCACCGACCGAGATCATCGCATCAAGCAGCGTCATATTGGCGCGATAGGGCAGCGAGGCAGGCTTGGCAGTCGCGCCAACGACCCTGACCTGCTGGCTGAAGGTGCCGGCAAACTTGTTGACGATCACCGAAACCAGCGGCTCCTGGATATATTGCGACAGCTCAAGCTTGATGTCTTCGGACAGCATCGAGGGAGTCTTGCCGACCGCCGGCATATCGGTAATCAGCGGCGTGGTAATCCGCCCATCGGGCCGCACCTGCACGCTCGCGCCCAGCTCAGGGTTGCGCCAGACGAAGATCGTCAGCTCATCCATCGGGCCAATCACATATTCCTCACCCGGACCTTCCTGCATCGCCACAAACGACGCAGCAGGAAGCTGCGGGCCGCTGGACGAGCCAGTGCAACCAGTCAGCGCAACGCTGATCATGGCACTGCAGGCAAGCAGGCAGGTGACGCGGTTCTTTGGCATCGGGCATATCCTCAATCAGAGCCGTGCCACCGCTTGGGGCTGCCCTTCCTGCGCGAAGGCCCGGCTATTCAAGCTCCGCTATGGTTTACAAGGGTGAACATTGCGTTAGCCCTGTCGAAACTCCGCTCGATTCGAGAGCATTTGTCGGGCTCGTCCCGAATCAGGACAAGGCTTGCCGCAAGGGTTAAACCAGCAGTTCTTGCGCCGGACCCTGGCCCAGGAACAGCGCCGGGCTGGCCGTCGCACCATAAGCCCCGGCGCAGAACACCGCGACCAGATCGCCCACCTCAGCGCGGGGAAAACCTGCTTTGTCGGCCAACCGATCAAGCGGCGTGCACAGGCAACCAACCACCGATGCGACTTCTTCGACCGGGGCATCGAACCGGCTGGCAATCGCCACTGGGTAATTGCGCCGAACCACCGTGCCAAAGTTCCCCGATGCGGCAAGCTGATGGTGTAGCCCGCCATCGGTGATCAGATATGTCTCCCCATGGCTGATTTTTCGATCAACGATCCGGGTCAGATAAACACCTGCTTCGCCAACCAGATAGCGGCCAAGTTCGATACAAAATTGGGTGCCTGCAAGTGCATCGGGCAGACGCTCGAATTGCTCACCCAGTGCAGTGCCGATGCAGCGGATGTCCAAAGCGGTGTCGCCGGGGAAGTAGGGAATCCCAAAACCGCCGCCCAGATTGCAATGCGGCAGGGCGGCACCGCTGTCCTGCGCCAATCTGGCAGCCAGTTCGAGGGTCTGGCGCTGAGCTTCGATTATCGCCCCCGCATCCAGCGCCTGACTGCCCGCAAAGATATGAAAGCCCCGCCATTCTGCGCCGCTGGCGATAATCTGGCGGACCAGAGCCGGGACCCGCTCGGCATCGATTCCGAACGGTTTAGCGCCCCCGCCCATCTTCATGCCGGAGCCTTTGAGATCAAAATCCGGATTGACCCTGACTGCCAGCCGCGGAGTTTTGCCAAGCTGCCCGGCAATCGCCAAAGCCCGCGCCGCCTCGCCCTCGGATTCAAGGTTCACGGTTACGCCGGCGGCAATTGCCGTTTCCAGCTCAGCATCGCGTTTGCCAGGGCCCGCAAAGCTGACCAACGCAGGTGCAATTCCCGCTGCCTCAATCAGCGCCAGTTCGCCAGACGAGGCGATGTCAAAGCCATCGACTAATGTAGACATTACCTGAAGAAGAGGTTTATATGGATTTGCTTTCACGGCATAATTAATCGCCAGCCGCTTGGGCATCGCCGCGCGCAAACTCGCCACGCGTTGCCGGAGCAAAGCGGCGGAATAGACAAACAGTGGGGTCGATCCCGCCTGCTCGACCAGGGCCGCAGCTGTGTGGCCATCGATCGCCAGCTCGCCACCGATGGCGGCATATCCTGGCGGGATCGAACCGAGCAGCTTCACGCGGCAAGTTCCGCATAAAGCCCGGTCCGGTCGATCTTGCCATTAGGCCCGATCGGCATCGCGCTGCGCCAGTGGATTTTCCTCGGCTGCATAAAATTAGGCAATTTTTGCATAAGGATACGTGGTAACACTTCCATCGCATCCGAGCTTCCTGGAGCGGCGCGAACGATCAGGTGCACGGCCTGCCCCAATCGCTCATCGGGAATTCCCAGCGCAACCGCCTCGGCCACCAGCCCACTGGCCAGCGCAACCTCCTCAATCTCCTGCGGGCTGATCCGGTTGCCCGCGCTTTTGATCATCGCATCGCGGCGACCGACAAAATAGAGCAAGCCATTGGAATCGCGCCGGACCCGGTCGCCCGACCAGACCGCTATTCCGCCATAGCGAGATGCCGCCGGGGCCGGCTTGAACCGCTCTGTTGTTCGCTTCGCATCCTGCCAATAGCCCTGAGCCACCAGCGGACCACAATGAACCAGCTCACCCTCTTGATCATCTATTGCTGTCAAACCATTGTCTAAAATAATAAATACTTCAGCGTGCGGAATGGCTTTACCGATCGAGCTGGGGTGCGCACCGACCAGCGCCGGATCGAGATAGGTCGAACGGAACGCCTCGGTCAGCCCATACATCGGGAACAGTTGCGCCTGCGGAAACTGCGCGCGCAGCTGGCTCACCAGATCGGGGGTCAGTGCGCCGCCGCTATTAGTCAGGCGGCGCAGCTTTGAGGCTGTTGCTGGCGGCCATTCCTGTTCGGCCAGCTGGATCCACAGTGGCGGCACGGCGGCCAGCGTAGTGATCCCGTGGCGCTCGATCGCCTTCACCACATCGCGTGGCGTAAGGTAATCGAGCGGAACGACACCGGCGCCGACATACCAGCTTGAGAACAGCTGATTCTGGCCATAATCGAATGATAATGGCAGCACCGCCAGCACGCGATCATCGCTGGCGAGGCCAAGAAAACCGGCGACACTTTCAGCGCCGAGCCACATATTGGCGTGGCTCAGCATCACGCCCTTGGGCCGCCCGGTCGAGCCGCTGGTATAGAGAATCCCCGCCAGATCATCCGGGTTGGCCGCAGATGGGGGAAGACCAACCCCACCTTCCAGCGCGGTGCCCTCGGGCAAAACCACACAATCTGCAGGGACATCGCCAGGCTCAAGCGAATTCAACCGCGCCGGCGTGCCCAGCAGCAAACTTGCGCCGCTATCGCCCAGAATATGCGCCACTTGTCCGCGTTTGAGCAGCGGATTTATCGGAACATGGACCAGTCCGGCCCGCGCCGTTGCCAGAGGCAGCAAGCAGGTCAGTTCCCCTTTTGCAGCCCAGCTCGCCACGCGGGCACCGCATTCCGGAACCTGCCCGCGCAACCATCCCGCCAGCAAGGCGACACGTATCCTTAAGTCCTTGAAGCTAAGCGTAGCCTCGCGCAGGATAAGCGCCGGGGCTGCATCGGCTCCGCGCAAGGCCAGATGGTCGAGCGGCCGGATCAATTGGTCAGTTTCGGCGCGCACGGGTTTGGTCTGGCTCCAGGCAGGAGGATCGGGCGGTTGATCGCCATTGAATATCACGATGATCTTAATGAAGTGCAAGCCGATGGCGTGCTGGCGGAATTGCTCAGCGCGCCGAGCGCAACCGCGCCGTTTGACCGGCTTGAATGGTGGCGGGCGCTGGAGGCCGAATGCGGGCTGATGCCTTTCATCGCGATCGCCAAAGACGGCGAGAATCGCGCGATATTGCCAATGTATCACATTCAAAGGCGACTTGAAGCTTTTGCAAACTGGTACAATTTTCGCGTCGGTCCGCTATTCTCCTCCGGCGCTGACCCAGCTGCGCTGCTGACCGCTCTGGCGCGCGATCTGACCGGCGAGGCTCCGCGCATTGTGCTGTCTCCCCTGCCCGATGAATCCGGCGAGACCACAGCGATTGTCGCAGCGTTCCGCCGCGCGGGCTGGTTGGTATTTCGTTCGGTTTGCGACACCAACCATATCCTCCGGGTCGATGGGCGAAGCTTTGCCGAATATCTGGCGGCGCGCCCCGGCGCGTTGCGGACAGCGCTGAGACGCAAGGCAGATAAGGTCGCGATATCGATCGAAACGCACTACAACCCGGACAGCTGGCAGGCTTATGAGGCGATCTATGCGAAAAGCTGGAAACCCCAGGAGGGATCGCCATCGTTCCTCCGTCGCTTCGCTGCAGCAGAAGGTGCCGCCGGCAGGCTTCGGTTGGGGATCGCCCGCTGTGATGGCGAGCCGGTTGCGGCGCAATTGTGGTCGGTCGAGGGCGGCACCGCCTTCATCCACAAGCTGGCCCATACTGAAGGATTCAGACAGCTCTCGCCCGGCACTACGCTCAGTGCCGCACTGTTCGAGCATGTGATCGACCGCGACCAGGTGTCGTTGGTCGATTTCGGGACTGGCGACGACCCCTACAAGCGCGATTGGATGGACGAGGTGCGCCCGCGTTATCGGCTCGACATATTACGTCCGGGCTGGCCGGGGAATTGGCCGGCAATCGCCCGCCATACCGCGCGCCGCCTTGCCGATCGGTTCACCGATGGCTAAACCGCGCCGCGACGATCAATCCGCAAGTCACGGGGTAGAAATGCGCACCAGGACCGACCAGATGCTGCGCCAGATCCTGACCGACGTGTTGGGCCTCAAACCTGAACAGGCTAAAAATTTTACCAATGATACAGGCCTGTTCGGGCATCTTCCTGAACTCGATTCGATGGCCGTGGCGGGATTGCTGACCGAACTGGAAGACCGGTTGGACATTATCATCGACGATGACGAGGTCGATGGCGAACTGCTGGAGAGCTTTGGCGCGCTGCTCGCCTTTGCCGAGGCCAAGCAGGCCGGATGAAAATCCTCGACTACGCCTGTCCGCTGCCCTCGGGCGGCACTGCCCGCGAACTGGCGCTGGCGTTCCATCAGGGCCGCACCAGTCGCGTGATGGTCATTCCTGCGCTGTTTGACGAAGCAAACCGGATGCGCCGCTTCACGGTGGAAGTCATGCGGCGACTGGATATCGCAGGAATTGATTGTTTCCTGCCCGATCTGCCCGGCTGCAATGAAAGCCTGCAAGACCTTGCCGAGATTACCTCGGTGGATTGGTCGGATGCGATGCAGGCAGCCGCAGCGCAATTTGGCGCAAGCCACTTGCTGGCAATCCGCGGCGGCGGACTGGTGATGCCTGGCGGGTATCCCGGTTGGCACTATGCCCCGGTCAAGGGCGCTTCAATTCTGCGCCAGATGCTGCGGGCCAGGCTCATCTCATCGCGCGAAGCCGGGCGCGAGGAAAACCAGACGCAGCTGCTTGAGGTGGGCCTTGAAGATGGGCTGGAACTGGGCGGCTATCAACTCTCGGCCGGGATGCTGCGCGATCTGCAATCGCTGGTGCCGACTGTATCTGCTAGCTTCATGATCATCGATCAGGAGATGATCGGGAGTGGCCCGCTGTGGCTGCGGGCCGAACCGGGTGAAGATCGCACGCAGGCCGATGCGTTGGCGGCTGTCGTTGCAATCGGCATGAACGCATGATCCGCCAGTTTGTCAGCTTTGCCTGCGAAGGGGCAACGCTGAGCGGCACGCTTGATCAGGCCGAGAGCACCACCGGGCTGCTGATCATCAGCGGCGGCAACGAAATCCGCTCAGGCCCATGGTCGAACCAATCGCTGCTGGCCAGACGGATCGCAGCTGAGGGCTTTCCGGTATTCCGGTTCGATCGGCGCGGGGTCGGCGATAGCGATGGGCCGAACGGCGGCTTTCGCACGTCTGCTCCTGATATCGCCGCTGCGGTTGCCACTTTTCGCAGTCAGATCCCTGCGCTCAAGCGCGTTATCGCCTATGGCAATTGTGACGGAGCAAGCGCGCTGATGCTGGCATGCGGCGCGGGGTGCGATGGGCTGGTCCTGGCCAATCCCTGGACTATCGAGGAGACCCCCGGACAGGCCGCGATTGCGCCGCCACCCGAAATGGTCCGGGCACATTACGCCCGGCGGTTGAAGAGCCCGCGCGCCTTGCTCAGGCTGCTGCGCGGCCAGGTTTCACTGCGCCAGCTGTTGGCCAGCCTGCGCGATGCCGCGCGAGCCGCCCCGCCGCCCAGCACGCTGGCGCAGGAACTGGCGAGCGGGCTGGCCGCGTTTTCGGGTCCCGTCGCGATCCTGCTCGCGGAACGGGATCGCACCGCGCAAACCTTTCTTGCGCATTGGAACAAGGCCGAGACACGGTTGCGGACCTGCCCCAACGCTTCGCACAGCTTTGTCGAGCCGCAGGCCAGGATCTGGCTGCAATGCCAGCTGCTGGAGGCGCTGCGAGGCTAGGGTCAGGACCTGCTAATCAGCCGGCGGTAGTCAGCGCTGTTTGCGCAGCAAATTCGTGCTCTGCCAGGAAGCGTTCTGCATCAAGTGCGGCCATGCAGCCGGTGCCTGCCGCAGTCACTGCCTGTCGATAGATATGATCCATCACATCCCCGCAGGCAAAAACGCCGGGGATGGCGGTTTTGGGGGTACCAGGCTCAACGATCAGATAGCCGCTGCCGTCCATTTCAAGCTTGCCTCTGAACAGTTCGGTTGCGGGCGCATGGCCGATAGCGACAAAGGCACCATCGGTTGGTTCAACCGAGCTTGCCCCGGTGACCGTGTCAATCAGCGCCACTCCGCTAAGCGCGCCATTCGCGCCCGCGCCCACGAAACGATCAACCTGCTTATTCCACAGCACCTTGATATTGGGGTGCGCAAACAGCCGGTCCTGAAGGATTTTCTCGGCGCGGAAACTGTCACGGCGGTGGATTACGGTAACGTCCTGGCTATGATTGGTGAGGTACAGCGCCTCTTCCACCGCAGTGTTACCGCCGCCGATCACAACCACCTTCTTGCCGCGATAAAAGAACCCATCGCAGGTAGCACAGGCCGAAACACCCTTGCCGGAAAGCTCTTGCTCGCCCGGCGCGCCCAGCCATTTGGCCTGCGCGCCGGTGGCGATGACCAGCGCATCGCCCTCGTAGACATCGCCGCTATCGCCAATCGCGCGGAACGGCGAACTGGTCAGGTCGACCGAGGTAATCGTGTCCCACAGCATCCGTGTGCCGACATGTTCGGCCTGGGCCTGCATTTCCTCCATCAGCCACGGACCCTGGATCACATCGCGGAAACCGGGGTAGTTCTCGACATCGGTGGTGATGGTCAGCTGGCCGCCCGGCTGCAGCCCCTGGACCACGATCGGCAGCATCCCGGCCCGTGCGCCATAAATCGCCGCCGACAGACCAGCAGGACCGGAGCCGATGATGAGCATTCGTGTGGTGTGAATCGTCATGAATTCCTCCGCATGGGAGGCGAAATAGGGGGTGCGCGCGCGGAATGCCAGCCTCCCCCAAAGGATTTTCCCTGAAATTACGCCCGATCAGCGGCGTAGACGATTCACTGTTGCAAATGCGAGTAGTTCGCATTAGCGGTTAATAGTGAAGGGGATTAACTTGAGAAATTATCTTATCGGGGCCGCACTGGCGTGTTCTGTTTCAACTGCCGCGCTGGCGGCCCCTGGCCTTGGCGATGAAATATATGGCGCGACGGTCGAAAGCGGCGAGTTTGAGGCCGAGGCCCGCTATGGCGCGCTCGTCGGCGGCCCGGATGACGGTGAAGACAGGCTGAAGCTGGAAGCAGCATATGGGGTCAACGACCGCTTCCGAATTGGCGTAGTGGCCGAGTTCGAGAAAGAACCCGGCCTGCCGCGCAAGGCAGGAGCCCTCGCCATCGAAGCCATATATGCGCTGGGCCGGGTCGGCAGCATTGATATTGCCGCTTACGCCGAATATGAGGTTGCGCTCGATGGCACCGACAAGGTTGAAACCAAACTTCTGCTCCAGCGCCGCACAGGACCTTTGGACATCCGGTTCAACCTGATTGCTGAAAAGCCCCTCGACAGCGCCGCTCAGGTTGCACTCGAATATGCCTTCTCCGCCGATATCGAGACCTTCGGGGAGTTGCGGTTAGGCGTGGCAGCCTTTGGCGAACTGGGTACATTCAGGCATTTTCTGCCCGATGCCGAACACTTTGCCGGACCGGTTGCCAAGCTTGAGATTGAGGGTCTGGGGCCTGAGCTTGAGCTGCAAGCCGGCTATCTGTTCGCACTCGGCAAGGCCAGGGACGGCACCAATGGGCAGTTTCGCCTGACTTTGGGACTTGAATTCTAGGCGGATTGACGCAGCCGCCGCTAGCGCGCAAAGCCACGCGCCATGACACCACACGGCCCAACCTCGAACAGTTTCATCTCGCAGCGCCTGCGGCTCCACTATGTCGATTGGGGCAATCCGGATGCACCCAAGCTGATTCTTCAGCACGGCGGCCGCGATCACGGCCGCAGCTGGGACTGGGTCGCGCAGGAACTAGCCAAGGACTGGCACGTCATCGCGCCCGATCTGCGTGGCCATGGGGATAGTGCCTGGGCGCCTGACGGCAATTACGAGATGAACGCCTTTGTCTATGATTTTGCCCAGCTGGTCCACACGCTGGGACAGGATGAGGTGACGATTGTCGGCCATTCGCTTGGCGGCAACATCGCGACGCGGTTTGTCGGACTTTATCCCGAAATGGTCCGTAAATTCGTCAATATCGAGGGGCTCGGCCCCTCCCCCAAGGTTCGCGCCGAACGCGAAGCGGCAGGCTATGCCAGCCGGTTCCGCAAGTGGATCGAGGATCGCCGCAAGGCAGCGGGCCGGATTCCGCGTCGCTATACCTCGATCGAGGCGGCCTATGCGCGAATGAAGGAGGAAAACGCCTTCCTGACCGACGAACAGGCCCGCCACCTGACCATCCATGGCGCAAGCCGGAATGAGGACGGTACCTGGAGCTGGAAGTTCGATCCCTATCTCAACGTCTGGCCGTTCGATGATGTGCCGGAAGAGCGGACCAGCGAGCTATGGAAGGCAATAACTTGTCCGATGCTGCTGCTTTATGGGGCAGACAGCTGGGCCACCAATCCTGAAACGGATGGGCGGGCAAAGGCCTTCAAAACTGCGCGGGTAGTGGAATTCGAGAACGCCGGCCACTGGCTCCACCACGATCAATATGACCGGTTCATGGTCGAGCTGCGCGGGTTTTTGTAGCCGTCGTCCCCGGTCAAGCCGGGGATGACGAATCATCCTATAAAGCGTTCCGCCAGAGCGGAGCGGACTGCATCGTCGAGCCCAAGCACTTCAGCCAAATAGACATCGGTAGTGCCGTGGCGCTGCTCGATCGCGGCGAAGCTGGCGTCGAGATATTCCGCTTCGACGCCCATAAGGGTGCGGATGGTCGCATCGTTGATTGCGCCGTGCTTGTCGCGAATTGAAGCGCCCCCTGCTGCGATCCGGCGATCGATGTTTCCCGCAATGTTGGTCAGCAAATAATCGGCCATGATGTCATCGCGGTGCACACCAAGCGCATGGTGGAGCATTGCCACGGCAAAGCCGGTGCGATCCTTGCCGGCCAGGCAGTGAACCAGACTGGCCCCGTCACGCTGCGTCAGACCCGTGAAATAGCGGCGCAGGATCGGGATCAGATTGGGCCTGAAAGCGATGTCCTGGTAGAGCCGCTGCATCGCAGCGCGCGCGCCCGCTTCGTCGATCACGCCGGTGGCTGCCTCGACATGCAAGGCAAGCCCGGCGGTTTCGCCGTCATGGTAGACCACCTCCGCAGTGAACCCGGCCGGACGGCGGCACGGGTTGTTGACACGTTCGCCATTGCCGCGAAGATCGAACACCGTAGCAAGGTCCAGCGCGCCGATCGCCGCCAAATCAGCCTCGCTCGCCCCGCCATGCTCGCCAGACCGCCACAGCAGGCCACGCTTAAGCCTGCCGCCACCCGAGACGCCATAGCCGCCGTAGTCGCGGAAATTATGAACGCCTTCCAGAGGCAGAACGCGGTTGTCGGTTATTGCATCGATCATGGCCGGGCGATTGGCAGGATCGGGCGCGCGGCGCAACGGTTTCTGCTTGCGGAGCAGTCTTGCGGGGTTTAATCGTCCGGTTAAACCAACAAAGAGGAGCCTCCCATGGCCGACGCCTATATCATCGACGCTGTCCGCACCCCGCGTGGGGTTGGCAAGCCCGGCAAGGGCGCGCTTTCGCACCTCCACCCGCAGCATCTGGCCGCGACTGTCCTTAAGGCGATCAAGGAGCGCAACAATCTCGACACTTCAAGCGTCGATGACATCATCTGGTCAACCTCGACTCAAAACGGCAAGCAGGGCGGCGATCTTGGCCGGATGGCCGCCTTGGCTGCGGGCTATGATACCCGGGCCAGCGGGACCACGCTTGACCGGTTTTGCGGCGGCGGGATCAGCTCGGTCAATTTTGCAGCGGCAACGGTGATGTCAGGGATGGAAGATTGCGTTATCGCCGGCGGAACCGAAATGATGAGCTACACTTCGGCAATGGGCGCCGAAGAAGCCAACGCCGGGATCAAGCCGCTGGGCATGGGTTCGGGCAATGCGGCGCTTAACGAAATCCACCCCCAGTCGCACCAGGGCGTCTGCGGCGATGCGATTGCCGCGCGCGAAGGGATTGGCCGCCATGAACTTGATGCGCTGGCCCTCGTCAGCCAGGAACGCGCCAACCGCGCGATCCGCGAAGGCCGCTTCGATAAGTCGCTGATCACCGTCTACAATGATGACGGCTCCGTAGCGCTCGATCACGAGGAATTCCCCCGCCCCGAAACTACCGCTGAGGGCCTCGCCGCGCTCAAGGCCAGTTTCGATGGGATCGCCGACTTCGATCTTGGCGGCGGGGTGACATTCCGCAAGCAGATCCAGCGCCGCTATCCGGAACTCGAATGGAAGGGCGTGCACCATGCCGGCAACAGCTCGGGCGTGGTCGATGGCGCGGCCGCGCTGCTGATCACTTCCAAGCAATATGCCGACAAGCACGGCCTCACGCCGCGCGCGCGGATCGTCGCCTATGCCAACCAGGGCGATGATCCCACGCTGATGCTCAATGCCCCGGTCCCGGCGGCACAAAAGGTGCTCGAAAAGGCTGGGCTGACGACCGCCGATATCGACGTGTGGGAAATCAACGAGGCGTTCGCGGTGGTCGCTGAAAAGTTCATCCGCGACCTCAAGCTGGATCGCGACAAGGTCAACATCAATGGCGGTGCCTGCGCGCTGGGCCATCCGATCGGCGCGACCGGATCGATCCTGATCGGCACCGCGCTGGACGAACTGGAACGCTCTGGCGGGCGTTACGGCCTGGTCACGATGTGCGCTGCCGGCGGCATGGCCCCGGCAGTGATTATCGAGCGGATCTAGGGTCAGGACCTGTTAACCGCACCTTCGAGGCGGCAAAATGGCGAACATATCGGGCGGAAATGGGCGCCGTTAAGACTGGACGTCTTTGCAAGCGTATTTCTGTTCGAGATGGAAGCCATTTTGCCGTCCAAGCG
>JANMKT010000070.1:0-8269 GCA_031372185.1 Novosphingobium sp. | reverse complement strand
ACCGGCGCGGCGTAGCGGACTAGGGCGTGGAACAGCGTGTCGAGGACGGTGCGGTAGGCCATCCGCTTGGGATCGTCCGCTGCATCGCAATAGAGCGAATCCTTGCGGATATCGAAGAAGAAGGCCGAGAGATCCTCGTTGCAGAAGTCGGTCAGCGCGCGGGTGTATGTATTGAAATCGAAATCATCGACCGCCTGTTTCAGCGTCGCATCGAGCTTGGCCAGCAGCGCCAGCACATAGCGCTCCAGCTCGGGCATCTCGGCCACATCGACTCGCTCGGCCTCAGTAAACCCGTCGAGCGCGCCCAGCAGATAGCGGAAACTGTTGCGCAGTTTGCGGTACTGGTCGGCCACGCCTTTGAGGATCTCATCGCCGATCCGGTGATCCTCGGTGTAATCGACCGACAGCGCCCACAGCCGGATGATATCCGCGCCGTTGACCTCCATCACCTTGAGCGGATCGACCGTATTGCCGAGCGATTTGGACATTTTCATGCCCTTGGGATCCATCGTGAAACCGTGGGTCAGCACCGCCTTATACGGCGCGCGGCCCCTTGTGGCGCAGCTTTCCAGCAGGCTCGACTGGAACCAGCCGCGATGCTGGTCGCTGCCTTCAAGGTAGAGATCGGCGGGAGGTTGATCATACCCTGCGGGGCGGGCAAGCCCCGGCCAGCGCCCGCTTTCCAGCACGAACGCATGGGTGCAGCCGCTGTCAAACCACACATCGAGAATGTCGGTGACGCGTTCGTAATCATCGGCGTTGTAATCGCTGCCGAGATATTCCTGCGCTCGGCCCGCTTCCCAGGCCTCGACGCCGCTGGTCCGCATCGCCGCGACAATCCGCGCGTTGACCGCCGGATCTTCAAGATACTGGTTGGTGCCCTTTTTGACGAACAGCGTGATCGGCACCCCCCAGGCGCGCTGGCGCGACAGCACCCAATCGGGCCGCCCCTCAACCATCGAGCCCAGCCGGTTGCGGCCCTTTTCGGGCACAAACCGCGTGTCGGCGATCGCCTGCATGGCCTTCTCCCTCAACGTCATCCCCGCGAACGCGGGGATCGCTGGCGGCTGGGCCTGCCCTTCAGATGTCGCGCCGACGAGGCCAGCGGTCCCCGCTTTCGCGGGGACGACGGGAGCATCCATCGGCACGAACCACTGCGGGGTGCAGCGATAGATCACCTTGGCTTTGGAGCGCCATGAATGGGGGTAGGAATGCTTGTAATCGGCCGAGGCCGCGAGCAGGCCCCCGGCATCGCGCAAAGCCGAGCAGATCGGCCCATCGGGCGCGTTGAACTTGGCGTTGATGACACTGCCCTCACCGCCCAGCCAGAGCCAGTCGGCGCGATATTTGCCGTCGGCTTCCACGGCGAAAACCGGCTCGATCCCGACCGATTTACACAGCGCAAAATCGTCCTCGCCGTGGTCCGGGGCCATGTGGACCAGACCCGTCCCGCTCTCGGTGGTGACGAACTCGCCGGGCAGGAACGGACGCGGCTTGGCGAAAAACCCGCCGAGTGCGTGCATCGGGTGGCGGGCAATGGTTCCGGCGAGCACTTTGCCGCTTGAGGTTAGATAGTCTCGCCCATTGCCCCCGAAGACGCCAACCTGTTCGCCGATCGCAACTGGCTGAGGCGGACTCGATTTAGTAACTTCAAGTCCGGACCTTGCGACGAACTCATCAGCTAAAGCGGCAGCAACCAAAAAGCGACGGTCAGCAGTATGGAGGACGGTGTAGGAGTTGTCCTCGCCATAAGCCAAAGCCTGATTGACCGGGATCGTCCACGGCGTTGTCGTCCAGATTACCGCATAGGCACCCTTCAGCGCTTCAATCGGGGACTCCACAATCTCGAACGCCACGTCGATCTGCGTCGAGACGATATCTTCATACTCAACCTCAGCCTCGGCCAGCGCGGTTTTTTCCACCGGCGACCACATCACCGGCTTGGCCCCGCGGTACAATTGCCCGCTCTCGGCAAATTTCATCAGCTCGGCCACAATCGTCGCTTCGGCGGCGAAATCCATCGTCAGATAGGGATTGTCCCAATCGCCATTGATGCCGAGGCGTTTGAGCTGTTCGCGCTGGGTATCGACCCAGCCTTGGGCATAGGCACGGCATTCGGCGCGAAACTCGACTGGATCGACCTGGTCTTTATCCAGCTTCTTCTTGCGATATTGCTCCTCAACCTTCCACTCGATCGGCAGCCCGTGGCAATCCCAGCCGGGCACGTAAGGCGCGTCTTTGCCGAGCAGCGACTGGGTGCGCACCACCATGTCTTTCAATATATGGTTGAGCGCATGGCCGATGTGCATGTCGCCATTGGCATAGGGCGGGCCATCGTGGAGGATGAACTTTTCGCGCCCCTGCCGGGCGGCGCGAAGCCGCTGGTACAGCCCCTCAGCCTGCCAGCGCGCCAGAATCCCCGGCTCCTTGGCGGGGAGGCCAGCCTTCATCGGGAAGTCGGTCTTCGGCAGGAAGACGGTGCTGCGGTAATCGCGTGGTTCAGTCATGACGGGGCGGGCCTTAGCCGGGGCTGCGGGGAACTGCAATTTTTGGTTCACACGAAGACACGAAGATGTCCCGCCGCGCCGCAGGCCTTGTTGATAATCACCTGGCCTGGCGGAGCATCCGGTATGGAGAGCGGCTTTGCCGCAAGCACAACATCTTCGTGTCTTCGTGTGAACAAATCAGACTTCGAGCAACTCCCGCGCCCGATCGCAATCCTGCTCCATCTGCGCCACCAGCGCATCCATCGTCTCAAACTTTGCCTCGGGCCGGAGGAAGTGGTGGAATGCAACCTCGATTTCCTGGCCATAGAGATCGCCCGAGAAATCGAAGAAATAGGGTTCGAGCAGTTCGCGTGGCGGCTCGAATGTGGGACGGATGCCGAGGCTGGCCGCGCCATTCAGCATGGTTCCGTCGGCCAAACGGCCAGTAACGGCATAGATCCCATAGCGCGGGCGCAGATAATTGCCGATGTCGAGATTGGCGGTCGGATAGCCGATGGTCCGGCCCCGCTTGTCGCCGTGCTGGACGACACTGCGGATCGCGAACGGCCGCGTCAGCAGCCGGGCGGCGGCGGCGCAATCGCCATCGCGCAAGCCATCGCGAATCCGGCTGGACGAGACGACTTCATTATCCAGCATCACCGGGCCAACCGATCTGGCGGCGATCCCGACCCGCGTCCCCAGCTCGCGCAGCACCGCCAGATTTCCGCCGCGGCCCTTGCCGAAGGTAAAGTCCTCGCCAGTGACCACACCGGCTGCACCGAACCGGTGATGAAGCAGCCGGATCACGAAATCTTCGGCGGTGTTAGCGGCAAACAGCGCATCGAATTGGAACACCAGCATGGCGTCCGCCCCGGCGGCGGCGAACAGTTCCTGCCGCTGGTCCAGCGTGGTCAGCCGGAACGGCGGTGTATCGGGGCGGAAAAAGCGCACCGGGTGGGGATCGAAAGTGGCGACGATCACGGCGCGGGATTCGGCCCGCGCCCACTCCACCGCCGCGCGGACTACCGCCTGATGACCCAGATGGAATCCGTCGAAATTGCCCAGCGCAATGATTGCCCCGCGCAAGGGATCGGGAATTATCTCGCGCGAATCGAGGCGAGTGATCACTTAGCCCCTCCCCGAACCGGGGAGGTGGCAGCCCGCAGGGCTGACGGGGGGGATTATCGGCTGGGCGCATCCGCGCGAATGGGTGCCAGCCGGATAGCCCCCTCCACCACCCTGCGGGCGGTCCCCCTCCCCGTGCCGGGGAGGATTGGCGTCGGTCAGCCTCATTGTAGCGGCACCAGCCCGGCGCGGATCACGCGCAGGGCGTTACCGCCCATCACTGCGCGAATCTCGTCCGGGGTAAAGCCTTCATCCATCAGCGCCTGGGTGATCTGGACCAGCCCGGAAGTATCGAACCGCACCGTGGTCGCCCCGTCATAATCGCTGCCCAGCGCCACATGCGCGATCCCGACCAGATCGCGGACATGTTTCATCGCGCGGGCGGCAGCGCGCGGGGACGTGTCGCAGACCGCGCCGTCCCAATAGCCGATGCCAACCACCCCGCCGGTTCTGGCCACGCCCTTGATCTCCTCGTCGGTGAGGTTGCGGTTGACCTGGCAGGTCGCCTGGACCCCGCCGTGGCTGGAAACCACCGGGCGGCGCGCGACCCCCAGCAGCTGCGCGACCCCGGCATGGCTGAGATGGGCGATGTCGATGATCATGCCCCTGTCTTCCATCCGCCCGGCGATTTCTAGGCCGAAGGCGGTAAGCCCGCCCTTGTTGATGCCATGCATCGATCCGGCGAGTTCATTGTCGAAGAAATGGGTCAGGCTCGCCATGCGGAAGCCAGCGGCATAGAGCCGGTCAAGGTTTTCGGCTTTGCCTTCCAGATTGTGCAGCCCCTCGATGGTCAGCATCGCGCCGACCGGACCCTTGCCGCCCCGCCGCGCGCTGAGCAGCGCATCGAGGCTGGCATCATCGCGGACTTTGGCAAGCTTGCCCGCCGATCCGGCCACTGCCCGGTCCAGCTTCAGGGCATGGTACAGCGAGCGTTCGACCAGCGAGGTCCAGGTGCGGATCGGCTGCAACTGGGCGATCGCCAGCGGGGTGATATTGTCGGTATCGGCGCCATTACCATCATAATTCTGCCCGCGCGGGGTCTTGGTCACCGAAGAGAACAGCTGCAGCGCGACGTTGCCTTGCTGCAGCCGGGGCAAATCTTCATGGCCGCGATTGGCTGGCTCGAGCAGATCGCGGTTCCACATCAGCGTATCGGAATGGAGATCGACGATCTGCAAGCTCTGGTGCAGCGCCAGCGCCTCAGCGCTGACCGGGACCAGCGCCTTGCCGTCGATTTTGTTCATCGAGCTTTCAAGATAGCCCGGCGCGATCCCGAACAAGCCGATTGCGGCAACGGCTAGCAACGTTGCTGGCATCCAGATCCTCTTGCGCATAATCACCCCTGTCCCTTCGGCCGGTTTACGTGGCTGGTTTACGCAGCAGGGTCACAAAATCAAACCCCGGTGTCCGGCCTTCAGTCGGGTAACTCTCGCGGCTAATTTCTTGCCATCCGACGCGATCGAACGCGGGGAAAGTCACATCGCCGGCCGGGCGGCTGTGAATTTCGGTCAGCTCGATCCGGTCGGTCAGTGGCAGGAACAGGCGGTAGATCTCCGCTCCGCCAACGACGGCCACGTGCGGTGCATTGGCGAGGCTGAGCGCCTCCTCGACCGAATGCACCACCTCGGCCCCATCCTCGTCCCACTGCTTGTCGCGGGTCAGCACGATATGGCGGCGGCCGGGCAGTATGCCGGGGAGCGATTCGAAGGTCTTGCGGCCCATCACGATCGGCTTGCCCATGGTCAGCGCCTTGAACCGGCGCAAATCGGCCGGAATATGCCACGGCATCGCCCCGTCGGCCCCGATCACGCCATTGTCGGCGACCGCGACCACCAGGAATATTTCGTGGCTCATGTAAGCTCCAGTCCGAGCGACAGGCGGGTGACATGGCCCATCTTGCGCCCGTGCGCGGCAGCCTTGCCGTAAAGGTGAAGATGGTTGGCCGGATCGGAGAGGATTACTGCCCAATCCTCTGCTGCATCACCGATGATATTGCGCATCTGAACCCGGTTGGCGGCAAGCTCGGTTGCCCCCAGCGGCAGGCCGCAGATCGCGCGGATGTGGTTTTCGAACTGGCTGGTCAGCGCGCCCTCGATCGTCCAATGGCCCGAATTGTGGACCCGCGGGGCCATTTCGTTGAACACCGGGCCATCGTGGGTGGCGAAGAATTCCAGTGTCAGCACACCGACATACTCAAGCGCTTCGGCCAGCCTGGTCGCCAGAGCCCGTGCCGCCGGAAGCTGCGACTGGATCAGCGGCGCTGCCGGAACTGAAGAGCGCGCCAGAATTCCGCCCTCATGGACATTCTCGGCGCTGTCCCAGAACACGATGGTCCCATCTGCGGCGCGGCACAGGATGACCGAGAATTCGGCTAAAAACTGCACGAAGCCTTCATAAACCATTGGCTGGCCGGGCAGTTCCAGCGCAGCCGCGTCTTCCGCGGTCATGATCCGCCACTGGCCCTTGCCATCATAGCCGTCGCGCCGGGTCTTGAGAATGCCGGGCGTGCCGATAGCCGCGATGGCTAGGGCAAGATCATTCGGCGAATCAACCGGAGCGAACGGCGCGGGATGGCCGCCCAGTTGCTCGATAAAGTGTTTCTCGCTCAAGCGGTCCTGTGCGGTTTCCAGCGCGCGGGGGTGGGGCAGCAGCGGCACTGCGCCCAGCGCTACGAGCGGCCCGACCGGCACATTCTCGAACTCATAGGTCACCACTGCGCAATCGGCGGCGAACCGCGCCATGGCTGCGGCGTCATCCCAGGCGGCGCAAGTGAAAGCTGCGCAAACCTCGGCGGCGATGCTGTCTGGCTCGGGTGCGAAAATGTGGCAGCGATAGCCCAACTGCGCTGCCGCCATCGCGATCATCCGGCCCAGCTGCCCGCCGCCCAATATGCCAATGGTTTCGCCCGGTGGGATCATCGGCTCAGGCAGGTCTTTCCGCCACACCGGCACTTTGCGCGGCGCGGAAGGCCTTGATCCGCTCCGTCAATACCGGATCATTGATGGCCAGGATTGCTGCGGCCAGCAGCCCGGCGTTGGTTGCGCCCGCCTCGCCAATCGCCAGCGTGCCAACGGGGATCCCGGCGGGCATCTGGACGATCGAGAGCAGGCTGTCCTGCCCGGACAAGGCCTTGGACTGGACCGGCACGCCCAGCACCGGCAGATGGGTCATCGAAGCGATCATTCCGGGCAGATGCGCCGCGCCGCCCGCACCGGCGATGATCACCTTGAAGCCCTCGTCAGCAGCGCCTTGGGCAAACTTCACCAGCCGCTGCGGGGTGCGATGAGCCGAGACGATCCTGGCATCATAGGCAACCCCCAGCTGGTCGAGCGCAGCGGCGGCGCATTTCATCGTCGCCCAGTCAGACTGGCTGCCCATCACGATTGCGACTTCCGGCTTCATGATTGACGCTCCGCCAGATAGTAACGTGCCGTCGCGTTGAGCTGATCATCCAGCTCATAGACGATCGGCTGGCCGGTCGGAATTTCAAGCCCGGTGATATCGGCATCCGAAATGCCCGAGAGATGCTTGACCAGTGCGCGCAGCGAATTGCCGTGGGCGGCGATCAGCACCGTTTCACCCGCTTGCAGTGCCGGTGTTATTGCCGTGAGGTAATAGGGCAGGACCCGGGCGATAGTGTCTTTGAGACTTTCGGTCGAAGGAATCGTGATTCCGGCATAGCGCGGATCGGCGGTCAGATCGAATTCGGATCCGGCGGCCAGAACCGGCGGCGGAATATCGAAGCTGCGGCGCCAGATCTTGACCTGGTCTGCCCCATGTCTGGCCACCGTCTCGGCCTTGTCGAGCCCGGTCAGCCCGCCATAATGCCGCTCATTCAGGCGCCAATCCTTCACTTCGGGCACCCACAGTCGGCCCATCGCTTCCAGCGCGAAATGCAATGTGCGGATCGCCCGGGTCTGGAGCGAGGTGAAGGCGATGGTTGGAAACAGCCCCTTTTCCGCCAGCAAATGCCCGGCGGCGCGGGCTTCATCCTCACCCTGCGGCGTCAGATCGACATCCCACCAGCCGGTGAAGCGGTTTGCCAGGTTCCACTGGCTCTGGCCGTGGCGGACTAGGATGAGGCGCGGCAAATTCATGCTCCCTGACAGCACGATGGTGGCGAGCGGCTGGCCCTAGCTTTTCGGACCCGGTTTGGGAAGAGCGGCTTGTTCGTCTGGCTTCAGAGCCCGCGCCTGAGCCTTGCGGCGGAGCAGGTTCTCGCGCAGCTTGGCGGCGAGGCGCTCTTCACGGGTCGGAGATTTGGCGCTCATTGCCCGCCTCGTGCTGCCACCCGCGCCCCAGCGCAAGCCCTCGCTTGACAAACAGTGGCCCCCCGGCCAATAGCGCGCCCCTGCCCGGGCTGGCCTTGTCGGCCCATCGGGACAGCCGGAATGGTAGGCTGCTGTAGCTCAGTGGTAGAGCGCATCCTTGGTAAGGCTGAGGTCGGGAGTTCAATCCTCCCCAGCAGCACCATTCCCTTTCCCCTCGCGGAAATGAGCAACTTATAGGGTCAGGCCCCTAAGTGTTTAGTCCCGGCATTTGATGGTGTAATATTCAGCCATCAATGGAAGGACGCACTATGGGACAGATTCTACACGGGAGCGCCCGCACGACAGCGGCAGTCCGTCGAGCGATACAACATAGTCAAGAGAGCCTGA
>JANMKT010000058.1:0-16508 GCA_031372185.1 Novosphingobium sp. | reverse complement strand
GTAGCGTGATTTTTTACGAAAAAAACGGTTCCCACTTTTTCGCATCACGCTCTAAACCGCCTCCAGAGAATACCCTGCGGACCGCACCGTCCGCACCGGATCGGACGCGCCGGCAATTTCGATCCCCTTGCGCAGCCGCCGGATATGCACATCCACTGTGCGCAGTTCGATGTCGCTGTCGGTACCCCAAACTGCATCGAGCAGCTGCCCGCGCGAAAAGACCCGGCCGGGATGCTCCATGAAGAATTTGAGCAGGCGAAACTCGGTTGGGCCGAGCGCGATAGCGCCGCCGCTGCGGGTGACTTTGTGCGCGGTGGCATCGAGTATCAGGTCGCCTACCGTGAGCATCTCGCCAGCCAGCGCCGGACGAATCCGGCGCAGGATCGCATTGACCCGGGCGATCAGCTCACGCGGAGAAAACGGTTTGGTGACATAGTCATCGGCGCCAGTTTCAAGCCCGCGGATCCGGTCATCTTCAGCCTCACGTGCGGTCAGCATGATGATCGGGACGTGGGCCGTGGCTTTGCCCTTGCGCAAACGGCGGCACACTTCGATCCCGCTGGTCCCCTCGATCATCCAGTCGAGAACGACCAGATCAGGAGCTTCCTCAGCCGCGAGCAACAATGCCTCGTCGCCATCCGCCGTGAGCGACACTGCATAACCTTCCGTCTTGAAGCGGAACTCCAGCAATTCAGCGAGCGCTGGATCATCCTCGACCAGCAGCAGGCGAGGGGCTGGCATCAACCTGCGCCCTTGTCTTCCCGGTCGGTCAGATAGTTCCCGGTTGCCGCGTAATACACCATCTCGGCCACATTGGTCGCATGATCGCCAATCCGCTCGATATTGCGGGCGACGAACAGCAATTGCGCGGCGCTGCTGATCGTGGCGGGGTTTTCCATCATGTGGCTCAGAAGGTTGCGGAAGATGCTGTCATAAAAAGCATCAACCTTGTCATCGCGCTCGACAACTTCTGCGGCCAGTGCGGCGTCGCGAGCGGCATAGGCGGTTAACACATCGTGGACCATCCCGCCGGCAATTTCGGCCATCGCAGGCAGAAGCGTCAGCGGCTCAAACTTCTTGCGACCTTCGATTTTGGCCGAGGCTTTGGCGATATTTTTCGAATAATCGCCGATCCGTTCGACCACCCCGGCGATTTTCAGCGCGGCGATCACTTCACGCAGATCCACCGCCATCGGTGCGCGAAGGGCAATGATGCGCACCGCCAGCTTGTCTACTTCGGCCTCCAGCGCATCGATCCGCTTGTCCCGAGCGATCACGCCTTGGACCAGATCGGTGTTGCCCTTGACCAGCGCTTCCATCGCTTCGGCCAGCGATACCTCGGCTAGGCCGCCCATTTCCGCGATCAGGCCGCGCAACCGGGTGATATCCTCATCGAACGCTTTGACTGTATGCTCTGCCATTATCCGTGTCCTAACCGTAGCGGCCGGTGATGTAATCTTTGGTACGTTCTTCGCGCGGATTGGTGAAGATATCCGAAGTTTTTCCATATTCCACGATCTTGCCGAGATGGAAGAACGCGGTTCGCTGCGAAACCCGCGCCGCCTGCTGCATCGAGTGGGTGACGATAACGATGGCATAGCGGCCCTTCAGCTCGTCGATCAGTTCTTCAATCCGGGCGGTGGCGATCGGATCAAGCGCCGAGCAGGGCTCGTCCATCAGGATCACTTCTGGATCGACCGCGATGGCGCGGGCAATGCACAAGCGCTGCTGCTGCCCGCCTGAGAGGGTGGTGCCACTGTCAGTGAGACGATCCTTGACCTCGTCCCACAGGCCTGCGCGGCGCAGCGAGCGTTCGACGATCTCGTCAAGCTCGGACTTGCTGCCCGACAGGCCGTGGATCCGCGGCCCATAAGCGATGTTTTCGAAGATTGATTTGGGGAACGGGTTGGGCTTCTGGAACACCATGCCGACGCGCGCGCGCAGCTGCACCACATCCATGCCCGAGCGGTAGATGTCCTGCCCGTCGAGCTTGATCACGCCCTCGACCCGCGCACCTGCGATGGTATCGTTCATCCGGTTGAACGAGCGCAGGAAGGTGGACTTCCCGCAGCCCGAGGGGCCGATGAAAGAGGTGACGTATTTGGTCGCAATGTCGATCGAGACATTATCGATCGCGCATTTGTCTCCGTAGAAAACGGAAACATCGCGTGCGCTGAGTTTGGCATCAGCGGCATCAAGTTCGTGTATTGTTGTGGTCACCAGCGGTTCTCGAAACGGTTACGAAGATAGATGGCGAGGCCGTTCATCACCAGCAGGAAAGCCAGCAGGACGATAATCGCGGCGGAGGTGCGTTCAACAAAGCCCCGGCTGATCTCGTCGGACCAGAGGAAGATCTGGACCGGGAGCACGGTAGCTGGAGAGGTGAACCCATCGGGCGGGCTGGCAACAAAGGCACGCATCCCAATCATCAGGAGCGGCGCAGTTTCACCCAGCGCACGGGCCATGCCAATGATCGTGCCAGTCAAGATACCGGGCAGGGCGAGGGGCAGAACGTGATGGAACACCGTCTGCACCCGGCTTGCCCCGATCGCCAGCGCCGCATCGCGGATCGAAGGTGGGACTGACTTGATCGCATTGCGCCCGGATATAACGATCACCGGCATGGTCATCAGCGCCAAGGTCATGCCGCCGATCAGCGGAGCGGAACGAAAATTGGGGAACAAGCCAAGGAAAACCGCCAGCCCCAGCAAGCCAAAAATGATCGAAGGAACGGCCGCCAGATTGTTGATCGAAACTTCGATGAACTCGGTCCAGCGGTTCTTGGGGGCGTATTCCTCAAGATAAACCGCCGATAACACACCAATCGGGAAGGCCAGCAGCAACGTCACCAGCATGGTCAGCATTGAGCCTTTGAGCGCCCCCCAGATGCCAACAGCTTGCGGATCGGTAGCATCCGAGCGCGAGAGGAAACCGAGATCGAGCGCGCGGACCAGCTTGCCCTGCTGCTTGAGCTGGGAAGCCAGGGCTTTCAATTCATCGTCACCTTCGCCGCGCCAGGCAGAGGCCAGATCATCGCTGACCGGCAGTGAAACATCCAGCTTGCCTTGCAGCTTGGCCGGATCGGCGATCAGCCGTTTGGCCACTTCGCGCCAGGCGCTATCGTCAAGTTGGGCAGCAGCGCTGTCACCGACACTTTGCGCGGCGGAAAAATTGACCACATCGGCAAGGCCTGCCCCTTCAAGCGCCTGAAGTGCAGCGGGGCCTTCAAGCTGGCTTGGATCGACCGTTATTGCGCCGCTCGAAAAATCGATCGGAAAGCGCAATTCGGTGCGCTGAAAGCCGCCGATTGCGTTTGATGTCATAGTGAAAAGCAGGAAAGCCAGGACCAGTGCCGAAAACAGCACTGCGACAAACCCCAGCGCACGAAAGCGCCGCTCGGCGACATAGCGCTGTTTGATCCGGGCGGTGATGCGCTCGTTTCGGGTCATGGCGGAAATTTCACTCATAAGCTTCGCGGAACCGCTTGACGACGCGCAGCGCAATAAAGTTGAGCATCAGGGTGACCAGGAACAGCACAAATCCCAGCGCAAAGGCCGATAGGGTGGCGGGGTGATCGAAGCTCCCCTCGCCGGTCAGCATGGCCACGATCTGGAAGGTGACCGTGGTCATGCTTTCAAACGGATTGGCGGTAAGGCGCGCAGTTGCGCCGGCGGCCATCACTACGATCATTGTCTCACCAATTGCCCGGCTGACTGCCAGCATTACCCCGGCAACAATGCCCGGCAGTGCCGCTGGGATCAGGACTTTGCGGATCGTTTCAGATGTGGTCGCGCCCATCGCCAGGCTGCCATCGCGCATCGCTTGCGGTACAGCCGCAATGCTGTCGTCGGCCATGGACGAGACGAATGGAATGATCATAATACCCATCACCAGGCCAGCGGCCATCGCGCTTTCACTGGATGCACTGGCGATGCCGATTGCCTGGGCACCATCGCGGATCACCGGAGCAACGGTCAGCGCTGCAAAATAGCCATAAACCACCGTCGGCACACCGGCGAGGATTTCCAGCAGTGGTTTCATCCAACGGCGCAAAGTGGGTGAGGCATACTGAGTGAGGTAAATCGCGCTCATCAGACCAAGTGGGATAGCGACCACCATAGCGATGATCGCACCGATAAAGATTGTTCCCCAGAACAGCGGAATCGCACCATAGCGTTCACCCATTCCCGGGGCTGGTGTGGCCATCGGGTCTGGACCCCAATGGGTGCCAAACAGGAATTCCGCCGGGCTGACAAAGCCAAAAAAGCGGACCGTCTCGAACACCAGCGAGGCCAGGATCCCAAAAGTGGTAATGGTGGCGACCAGCGAGGCGATCAACAGCGCGCCCATAACCGCGCGCTCCACTCTGGTTCGCGCCGTAAAACCTGGGCGCAGACGCAGGAACGCAAGTGCGCCACCGGCAAAGCCAAGCAGCACAGTTATAACGATACCTATCGAGCTATAGCGCTGAATTGCAATGCGAAACGGTTCTACCAGCGGAGCAGACTGCGGATTGAATGCAGCTGTCATCTGGCCCCCGGCAATCGCCTGGGCTTCGGATAGGATCGCATCGCGGCCAATCCCAAAAGCTGGGAGGCTGGCCGCTGCCGGATCGGCAAGAACATGGCCAAGGACCAGTCCGGGGCTCACCGCGTTCCAGACCAGCGCAAACAGAATCGCTGGGACAATCGCCCACAGCGACACATACCAGCCGTGGTAGTTCGGCAGCGAATGAAGCTGGGCACCGCCTGCGCGCGCAGTCTTGCGAAAGGCCCAAGCCCGTGAACGCGCCGCCAGCCATCCGATCAGGCCCAGCCCAAGGGCGAGCAGGATGGGAATAGCTGGCGACATGATTCGGCGGTGTCCTTCAGGCTTACTTGAGCGTGGCTGGATCGAGCAGCGTCATGGCGCTAACAATAGCAGCATTCTTGGCCTGGACATCATCGGGCGAGACAACCATTCCCTGCTTGGCGAGCAGACCGCCCTTTGACCAGCTCTTGGCCCATTCAGCCACAAATTCTTTCAGCCCCTTGATCGCGTCAAGGTGCGCTGCTTTTACATAGATGTAGAGCGGGCGCGCTCCAGGATAGCTGAAATCGGAGATCGAGGCATAGGTTGGAACAATCCCGTTCATGGTCAGACCGTTCAACTTGTCAGCGTTTTCTTCAAGATAGGAGAACCCGAATACGCCGATCGCCTTGGGGTTGGCTTCCAGCTTCTGGACGATGAGGTTGTCGTTCTCACCCGCATCGACATAGGCACCGTCGCTGCGCACTTCGCCGCAGAGCTTGTCGTGCTTCTCCTTGTCGCTGTCCTTAAGGGCCTTCATTTCGGGGTTGGTATCGCAACCTTTCATCAGGATCAGTTCCTTGAGCGCATCGCGCGTACCCGAGGTAGAAGGCGGGCCATAAACC
Source organism: Novosphingobium sp. (assembly GCA_031372185.1). Classification (GTDB taxonomy): domain Bacteria; phylum Pseudomonadota; class Alphaproteobacteria; order Sphingomonadales; family Sphingomonadaceae; genus Novosphingobium. Next base: position 11,094 of record JANMKT010000058.1, on the reverse strand, counting down.
AGGATCGGCTCAGCCGGGAATGCGGGGTTCACATCCTTCCAGGTCTTGGTGGTGTTAGGCTTGCCGAAGGGATTGGCGGCCAGTGCTTTGTAAACATCGGCCTGGGTCAAGCCGAAACCGGGGCCGGTCTTGGCTTCGGCAAAGGCAATGCCATCAAGCCCAACCTGGATTTCGACGATCTTGTCGACGCCGTTCTTGGCGCATTCCTCATATTCGGACTTCTTGATCCGGCGCGAGGCATTTTCAATGTCGGGGTGTGATACGCCGACGCCTGCACAGAACAATTTCATGCCTGCGCCCGTGCCGGTCGATTCGATGATGGGCGATTTGATCGCCGCGTTGGTCTTCGACAGTTCAGCAGAAACCGCCTTGGCGAACGGATAGACAGTAGATGAGCCAACTGTGCGGATTTGCTCACGCGAGCCGCCCTCAGTGCTGCCACATCCAGCCAGCGTTACAGCCGCAGCTGTGGCGAAAAAAAGCGCGTATTTGTTCATAACCCGGAACTCCAGTTAGAATATCTGACGAGGCTCTGCAGTGGTTCCATGACAGATTTATGACATTTGGGTAGCAGGAGCAGTGGGCATGGCCGGAAAGCTGACAGTAAAGGTGGTTCCCTCGCCTACAGTGCTGGCAATGTCCAGCGTTGCACGGTGGCGTTCAACAATGTGTTTGACGATGGCAAGGCCAAGGCCCGTGCCGCCGGCGGCGCGGCTGCGGCCAGGGTCTGTGCGATAGAACCGGCGGGTCAAGTGGGGCAGATGCTCGGGCGCGATGCCCGGGCCGCGATCGGCGATAGTCAGGGCAATCGCGCCGCCAGACGTGGGAGTGACGCTGACCGCCAACGGCTGGGCCGGATCGCCGTATTTGAGCGCATTGTCGATCAGGTTGCGAAGCAGCTGTTCAAGCTGACTGGCCTCGCCCAGCACAATTGCTTCGCTATCGGGGAATAGTGTCACCAGGCGATCGCGGCCGTGGATGGAGGCGACTTCACCCACGACGCGCGCGGTGAGCTTGGCCAAATCGATCGGTTCGGTCGGGCGATCATGCTTTTCCGCCTCGACATGGCTGAGCGACATCAGATCTTCGACCAGCGATTGCATCCGCCGCGCCTCGCGCAGGACAACTTCGTGGAACCGGGTTCGCGCAGCCTCGTCCACCGCCGGTCCACCCTCGGCCAGGGTTTCGACATAGCCGATGATCGCCGCCAGCGGGGTGCGCAGTTCGTGGCTGGCATTGGCAACGAAATCGGTGTGGGCGCGGCTGATGTCGGCTTCGGATGTCCGGTCGAACAGCTCAATCAGCCAGCGCTTCTTGTCGATCCGCCGCCGGGTCAGCTGCCACAGGCTGCGCCCGCCAGTGAAACCGGTGATGGTCACGCTATCACCCTCACCCATTTCCAGCAGGCGCATCGCATCGGGATGGCGCAGCGCAATCCGGGCGTCCTGGCCAAGAATATGCGCGCCGAGCGCTTCTCGTGCAGCAGCGTTGGCCAGGGTGATGCGGGTGTCTTCGAGCACCAGCAGCGGCTGGCTGAGTGATTCGATCGTTTCGCGCGTGGCATCGCGAGAGGCTTGCTCGGCGTTGATCCGGGGGCCTTCGGCTTCAGGTGCTGGCAACGTCAACCACAGCGAACCTAGCCAGATCACCGCTACGCCCAGCGACAGCCAGATATCGGCTCCGGCGATAACCATCCCCAGGCAGGTGGCTGCGGCAAGGGCGATTCCCGCCAAGGGTAAGGCGCGCTTGCCGGTCATTGTGGCGCGCTAACTAGCCGGGCAATGCGTTGCTCGCCAGTGACAATTTTTCAGGCTGGCCAAATCCTGCTTCGCTGGCGTCAATCTGGTCGATCGAGCTACGCAGCCGCCGTGCTGTGGCCGGATCCAGCCGATGCTCGAACAATGTCAGGTGCCGCAACAATGTGCCCCGGACCGCGCCACCGCCTTGCTCGATCGGTTCGCCCATTTCACGATAATATTCAAGCCCATAGCGGAGCAATATGGTGGCATTTATCGAAAGATCGACCAGGCGCTGTTCGGGCCAGTCAAGATGGCCCTGCGCAACAAACGCGGCGAAATAGCTTCGGAGCTGCCGATGAGTGCGTTGATGCCAATCACGGGCACCGCGTCTGATGATCTCATCGTGGCCGCCGTAATCAGCCTGATCGCGGTACAGAAAGCGGTATTCGCGGAACTCGCCCATCACGGCTTTCAGCAAGGCCCCGTAATTCGCCACTACATCGCCGCCCGGTAGAGGGACCAGCGCCAGACGCAGTTCGATATCGCGGGCGAAGTTCTCGCTGATCGCGGTGAGGATCGCCCTGCGGGTCTTGAAATGATACCACAGATTGCCCTCGGCAATGCCGAGCTGCGCGGCCAGAACCGCGCTTGGGACATTGGCATAACCAAGCTCATTATAAAGCCGCGTGGCCTTGCTGACGATACGGTCTCTGGTCTTCACTCGAATGCTCAATAGCGTTCGAGGCTGACCTGCATATGCTTGTAACCGTGGACGAAGCTCGCCGCGACCCGTTCCGGTTCTGACAGAACGTTCACCCGCAGCCGCCGCTTGGCCATTTCTTCCAGCAGCACGGTCAGTTGCAACTCAGCCACGCGCGCTCCCACACAGCGGTGGATGCCATATCCGAACGAGAGGTGGCGGCGGGCGTTTTCGCGATCTACGCGGATGCTGTCGGGATCATCGAAAACGGTCTCGTCCCGGTTGGCCGAGAGGTACCACATCACCACCTTATCGCCCTTTTTCATCTGGACGCCATCGATCTCGGTGTCTTCCAGAACCGTCCGGCGCATATGGGCCAGCGGGGTTTGCCAGCGCAGCAGCTCGCTGACCGCATTGGGAATGAGCGATGGATCGGCCTCGAGTTTGGCCCGCTCGGCGGGAAAGCTGTGCAACCCATAAGCAAAGCCGGACATCGAGTTGCGGGTGGTATCATTCCCGCCAACGATCAGCAGGATCATGTTGCCGATGAACTCAGCCTCGCTCATTTCCTTCATCGCGTCCGAACGCATCATGATCGAGATCAGATCGCTACCGCTGCCTTGTCCACTTTGGGCTTGGGCCAGCTTGGCCTGCCACAGCTGGGTGAAGGCCGCGCCCATTTCATAGGCGTTGGTGTTGCGGATTTCCATGCCGCCTTCGCTGTGGAGCAGTTCCACATCGCCCAACACATCGGACCAGCGGGTGAGGTTTTGACGCTCTTCCCAAGGGAAATCGAACAACCGTGCGAGCATCCCGGTTGTCAGCTCGATCGAGACGCGCTCAACCCAATCAAACGCCTCGCCGATCGGCAGGCTATCCAGCACTTCGCCGGTCCGTGTCCGAACTTCGTCCCGCATTGCGGCAACTTCACTCGGGCCGAAAGCGGGAGCGATGGTCCGGCGCTGGCCGGTGTGCTGAGGCGGGTCCATCGCGATGAACATCGGCATCCGGAACTCACCCTCGAGCAGCTGGTCGACCAGAAAGGCGATGGTGATCCCGCCATACTCATAGGACGAGGAGAAAATCTTGGGCAGCGCCTCGATATGGACGATCGGCTTGTAGCTGGAGACCGACCAATAGGGGCCAAACTTCGAATCTGCGCAATAATGGATTGGCGCTTCGGCGCGCAAACGGCGGAACGGTTCCTGCCAGCGATCCTCGCTGAACAGCTCGGCCCGGCTGACATCAACTGATGCGAGCGGTGTTTCGATTTCGGCAAGAGCAGTGGCCATGGAGATTGTCCTCATCCTCTAAGCGTTATCATCTGATCTAGGGTTTTGACCCTAAATTACACTTCACGCAAGCGGGTAGCGAATCCACGCGCAAAAGCGTGGCCCAAAAACCATGGGTTAAAGTAAGTTCGCTGGTGACCCCTACGGGAATCGAACCCGTGTTTCAGCCGTGAGAGGGCCGCGTCCTAACCGCTAGACGAAGGGGCCTAAGCCGATTGCCAATTACGACTGTTGTTGCGCCAGCAATGGTGACCCCAACGGGAATCGAACCCGTGTTTCAGCCGTGAAAGGGCCGCGTCCTAACCGCTAGACGATGGGGCCATACCGGCTAAGGCCGTTGGCAAGGCCGCGCCTTTAGGCAAGGCTCGCGTAAGGGTCAAGCCCCAGTGTCGGTCGCAAAGCATCAATCCGCCCAAGCGGCATCATCGAGGTGAAGCTCGGCCGCCGGACGTCTGCCCCAATCGTCGATTTTGGCCCGTCCGGCGAGCCAGAGTTTCCGGCCTTGGGCACCGTGGAGCAAGGCCTGGCCCAGCTCGCTTTGTGCGGTGCGAAAGGCGATTGCCTTGAAACTGCTGCCATCCTGGCCGCCAACAATCAGACGCAGATGATCATTGCCGACGATATCAGCCTTGATCAGCCGCACCGGGCCCACCACAATCCGCGGACCCGGCCAGCCCATCCCGTAAGGACCCGCGCTTTCCAGCGTTTCGACCAATTCCGGGGTCAGCCCGCCCGGAGCCAGCGCAAGGTCCAGCAGCATCGCCTGATTGGCCATCGTCGCAATCACGGTCGATCCCAGCTGCGCGTCCAGCCAGTCACTCAACCGATCAAGCTGTCCCGGCGCGATGGTCAGGCCCGCCGCCATCGCATGACCGCCGCCCGCCAGCAGCAGGCCGTTTTCGCTCGCAGCGATGATAGCAGCGCCAAGGTCTACCCCGGCAATCGAGCGGCCCGAGCCCTTGCCATTGCCATCAGGATCGGCATCCAGAGCGATCACTAGGGTTGGCTTGCCAGTCTTCTCCTTGATCCGCCCGGCGACAATCCCGATCACACCGGGGTGCCAACCTTGCCCTGCTACGACCAGTACAGCGCGGTTATGCTGGCGATCAAGCTGCGCCTCGGCTGCTTCCTGAACCTCCGCCTCGATCGCGCGGCGCTCTTCGTTGAGGGTCGAGAGCTGGGCCGCGATCAGTCGGGCCTCATCGGGATCCTCGGTGGTCAGCAGGCGCACCCCCAAGGTCGCTTCACCCACCCGGCCGCCGGCATTGATTCGCGGACCCAGCGCAAAGCCGAGGTCGCTGCAGGTCGGCGCGCGGCTGAGCCGACTGGCATCGATCAGCGCGGCCATGCCGATGTTCTCGCGCCGCGCCATGACTTTCAGGCCTTGCGCGACAAACGCGCGGTTAAGCCCATGGAGCGCGGCGACATCGGCCACCGTGCCAAGCGCGACCAGATCGAGCAGCGCCAACAGATCAGGCTCTGCCTTACCCTCGAACCAACCGCGCAGGCGCAGGCAGCGCACGGTTGCAATCGCAAGCAAAAAGGCGACACCGACTGCGGCCAGATGGCCATGTGCAGCACCGATATCGCTTTCATCCAGCCGGTTGGGATTGACCAGCGCCACCGTTTTGGGGAGCAGGGCCGAGCATTTGTGATGATCGACCACGATCACATCAACCCCGGCAGCATGGGCCATGCCCAGCGCCTCGTGGGCCATCGCACCGCAATCAACCGTGACGATCAGGCTGCTGCCCTCTGAGGCGATCCGCACCAGCGCTTCGCCCGAGGGACCATAGCCTTCAAGCAAGCGGTCCGGGATGTAATAGTGCGCTTCATGTCCCAGCATCCGCAGCAGGCGGACCAGCAACGCTGCGCTGGTCGCGCCGTCCACATCATAATCGCCATAGATGGTGACCGCCTCGCCGGTCATGACCGCCTGGACAAGGCGTTCAGCGGCAATATCCATATCGCGAAATTCGGATGGATCGGGCAGAAAGCTGCGCAGGGTCGGGCTACGGTGCCGCTCAAGATCCTCGCGTGCTACTCCGCGCGAAAGCAGCAACTGGGTGACCAGATCTTCTTCGAGTCCCTGAGCTCGGATGTCCATATTGCCGCCGCGCCACCGCCAGCTGCGACCGCCAAGCGAGCGTTCAATGCCGAACAATCCAGGAGGGGATGATGCCATCTTGCCGTGCTAGTCGATTGGTGGCCCGCGCGAAAGGCCGCAGCGTGCGATGTCGACAATTGACAATCCATCGTTCCGGGCCTGCATTATGCGCAAGTGTTCAGCGAAAAGGACTCGCGCCATGGCCCATCGTCGTAATCTTACGCTCACTCTTACTGTAGGAGCAGCTGCGCTTATCGCCTTGCCGCTGGTGGCCCAGCAAAAGCCGGTCAGCGGCCCGGTGGCACGCTATGACATGCGCGCGGGGACTGTTTCGGGGATGGGTGCGCTCGCTGGTGGTATGGGGGCTGGCCTGGGCATGCTGATGGGTCGCGGCGGAAATAATACCCAGCATGAGCTGCACCTGCGGCTAGGCTCCGCTCAAACTCCAGCCAAGGGCGCGGCCAAGGCCGATCACTTCATGCCGCAGGCCGCCAAGCTCGGCAAATCGGTCGCTTTGGTCACTCCGGTGCAAGAGCGGACGGAGGAGGGGTTTCCCTCAGGCCAGCGCCCACGCGGGCGGATGCTGATTTATTGGGGTTGCGGCGAACATGCTCCCAAGGGTCAGCCAGTGGTGATCGACTTTGCCAAACTTGCTGCCGGCCAAATGCCGCCGGGTATGTGGAGCAGCACAATCATCCGCGATTGGGGCCCGACGCTGCAGAATAGCCGGACTTTCGGGCGCTGGCCGGCCGAGGATGGCAAATTTGCCAAACCGGACAGCTCGCTGATCGGTGCGCACCGGATTGCCGGGAACTATTCACCCGAGATTGCTTTTACGCTGACCAAAGACTTCATGGCTCCGCTGCGAGTCACTGCGACGCCCCAGCCCAGCGGATCGACCCTGATGAGCTGGGGGACGATTACCGATGCAACCGGCTATCACGCCACGCTGTTTGGCGGCAAGCGCGCGCCCGATGGCCAGATGGGCGATATGGTAATGTGGTCCAGCAGCTCCAGCCGTCAGTTCGGGGGCGGGCTGTCGGATTGGCTGACCCCGGCACAGGTCGCACCGCTGGTCCGCGACCGCACGGTGATGCCCCCGGCAACAACCAGCTGTACCATTCCTGCCGAAGTACGCCGCGATACACCCGATTTCCGGATGGGGATGCTGACCGCTTTCGGGCCGCTGGAAGACTTCTCCTACCCACCGCGTCCGGCCGATCCGAAAGCGGCATGGAACCTGCAGTGGACCGCACGGATTCGCCACCGCTCGATGACCAGCTGGATGGATATGCCGGGCATCGGTTCCGCCATGGGAACAGCCGATCAATCGGGCGTGCAGCCAGCACAGCCCAAACCCGAATGCCGACCACCACGTGGGCTGGGCGGCTTGCTCGGCTCGGTAATCAAGCCGGGTTGCTGATATTTCTGCGATGCTGGCAATCATCTGGCATAGCCGCACCGGTGCTGCGCGCGCGATGGCTGCGGCTGCTTATGCGGCGGCGCAAGGCAAGGCTTCGCTGCTGGCCGCCGAAGATGTCACGCCGGAGCAACTCCTCGCCGCGTCCGGCTTTCTGTTTGTCTGCCCGGAAAATCTCGCCACGATGAGCGGCGCAATGAAGGAAATGTTCGACCGCTGCTATTATCCGCTGCTCGGGCAGGTTGAGGGCCGGCCCTATGCGACCGCGATTGCCGCCGGGTCCGACGGACGCGGAGCAGAGGCGCAAATTGATCGGATCGCCAAAGGCTGGCGGCTACGCCGGGTTGCCGAATCGCTGATCGTCAATCTGGGAGCGCAGACACCCGAAGCGATTCTCGCTCCCAAGACCGTGCCTGCCGCCGATCTGTTGTTTTGTGCAGGTCTGGGAGAGGCGCTGGCGGAGGGTATCGCGCTTGGTATCTACTGAATAGTCCCTTGTTGATGCATCCAAAGCCGAACTAACTCCTATGGCAGGACTCGACGGGCATGCCCGAAAAGTGCCACTGTCATTTGTGAACAAAGGGTTCAGGGGAAGGCAATCGACGGTCAAAAAGATATGTCCGGGTCATCCGACCGCGCGCTCCTTTCGCTTGTCTTTGCGGAGGGTCGGAGGCCTGACGCTGATCGACTGACCGAACTGGCGGCGCAAAGCCGGGGCTCGGACGCCGGATCGCAGGTAGGCTTTGCCGTATCGCACCGCCCGATCAGCTCTGAAGGTTGGGTGGAACTGCTGGCGATGGGCCTTACTTTTGACTGCCGCGGGCTTGCTCCGGCAGAACCGCCGCCGCTGCCGCTGCCGGGTCAGCTTTTTGGACTGGCCGGGCCGGTCACGGGTGAGCCGATCGAATTGGCGCTTGGGCCGCATCTGGGTGAAGGCAGACCGCTGCTGCCGGTGATCCGTGTCTTGTGCGGGCTGGGTGCAACGCTCGCGTCTTTGCCTGGGTTACAAGCGGTCTGCTGGGGCCCCGCCGAAAGCTGGATGAAGCCGGACTATTTCATCCGGGCGATCGGTGCCTGGCTGGCTGGAGGTGCCTTCCCTGCGCTGGGGCTGGTCTCGCTTGAGCGCGATCGCGATGGCGCGCTCGCCTCGCATGGCCTTGATTACCTGATCGGGCAGGAACTGCGGTTCGAGCCGGAGCGGAGCCAGTCGCTTGTTGAAGCAACCCGGATCGCGGTGCGGTTGATCCACCAGATGGCTGAAGGTGGCGCGATCGCGTCCCCAGTCGAACTGTTCGGGCCTGATGGCGAATCGCTGCTCGTGTTGCCAGATCGCGAGGGGCGGCGGTTGTGGGTCAAACGCCGCCGATGAGCCGCTGCGCTAGCTTCCGCGAGCGCTAGACAGGTGGCTCAGGTGACCAGCCTTCCCGGTTCCGGGACGATTCTGTCGCGCCAGCGCCTCTCATTCCGTTCGGTTAATCGCCGCGAAACTCCAGGCTACGAACCCGGATTGCAACGCCATCATCTGTTGCCGCGTCAGTTGCTTTCACAGCGCTGCTTCGGGACAATGCTGGAATCCGTCGGTACCGAGCGGATCGGGTTTGATGACTTTCGCAGCAATGGGCTGCTTTTACCGGCCAGCGATGCGGCGGCACTGCGGATCGGCCTGCCGCTGCACCGCGGACCGCACCGGACCTACAACGAACTGGTGATTGAGCGGGTCGGGCAGATTGAAGCCGGTTGGTCGGTACAGCGCCTGCGCGCGCCGGAAGTGGCCTTGCTGGTGGCGTTACAGCGGCTCGAGCTGCTGCAGCGGGCGCTGCGGCGGCGCTTGCTCGATCAGCAACGCCGCCGTTTCAAGCTCAACCGCCACGATCCGCTGGGCCGCGGGGTTGATTTTACCGAGCTTGACGCGATGGCTGATCAACTCTGGCCGGGAACTGAGTTAGTGACTTAGAGCATGATGCGATAAAACTGACTCGCATCATGCTCTATAATTCTTTGTTGTCGCGTGATTTATTACGAAAAACCGGTTCCCACTTTTTCGCATCGCGCTCTAGCCGAGCCGCATCTGCGCCTTGGCGGCCAGCTCGGCGCGCGCGGCGTTATACTCGGTCTCAAGCCGGTCAACCCGCTCCGCGACCGTTTCGATTGATTTGACCGCGCCGATCCCCTGCCCTGAACCCCAGATATCCTTCCACGCCTTGGCCTCGGTATTCCCGCCCGAGCCGAAATTCATTGCGCTCGGATCGCTCACCGGCAAATTGTCGGGATCCAGCCCCGCCGCCACGATCGAGGGGCGCAGATAATTGCCGTGAACCCCGGTGAACAGGTTGGTATAGGTGATATCCGAGGCGCTGCCCGCCACGACTGCGTCCTTGTAACCAGCCTGCGCATTGGCCTCAACTGTGGCGACCCAGGGCGTGCCGATATAGCCGAAATCTGCACCCATTGCCTGCGCAGCCAGCACCGAGCGGCCGCAGGCGATCGAGCCTGAGAGCGCTACCAGCCCGGTGAACCATTCGCGGATTTCCTGCATCAGAGCGAAAGGTGACAGCACACCGGCATGGCCGCCGGCGCCTGCTGCGACCGGGATTAGCCCGTCGGCGCCCTTTTCGATGGCCTTGCGGGCAAACCGGTCGTTGATCACATCGTGGAGCACGATCCCGCCCCAGCTGTGCACCGCCTGGTTGAGATCCTCCCGCGCGCCGAGCGAGGTGATGGTCAGCGGCACCTGCCATTTGGCGCAAACCTGATAATCCTCCTCCAGCCGGTTGTTGCTCTTGTGGACGATCTGGTTGACTGCAAAGGGCGCCGCCGGGCGGTCCGGATTGTCGCGGTTATGTGCCGCCAACTCCTCGGTGATGCGGTGAAGCCATTCATCGAGCATTCCCGAAGGCCGCGCGTTGAGCGCGGGAAAGCTGCCGACGATCCCCGCCTTGCACTGGGCAATCACCAGCTCCGGTCCCGAGATAATGAACAGCGGCGCAGCAATTACGGGCAGGCGAAGGCGGTCGAACGGGGCGGGGAGGGGCATACGGGAAGGCTTCCTTTAAGCGATCGGTTAAAGCCCCTTATGGTTCCGCCTCGCAGCTGTCGAGTGGCTTGGTTGCGTTGGGCCGATCGCCTAGCTATTTTGGTAATATGACCGCCAAGATCATCGCTCTGTCCAGAGACTCAAGTCACCGATTTTCAAAACAGCCGAACAATAGTTTGTGCCTGATCGCTGGGTTGGGAGTGGAAGGCGACGCTCACTCCGGGGCGACCGTCCAACATCTCTCGCGGATAGCCAAAGACCCCACGGTGCCAAATCTGCGGCAAGTCCATTTGATCCACGCCGAGTTGCTGGACGAGCTGGCGGGCAAAGGCTTCACTATCACCCCCGGCGCAATGGGTGAAAATATCACGACGCGGGGGATTGATCTTTTGGGGCTGGCGCAAGGCACCAGACTGCGGTTGGGGCCTCTGGCTGTGATCGAGATTGCGGGTCTGAGAAATCCATGCCACCAACTCAACCGCCTTGCTCCCGGCTTGATGGACGCCGTGCTCGCCCGTGCCGAGGACGGCAGCCTGATCCGCAAATGCGGCGTGATGGCGGTGGTCGTGATGGACGGGGAGGTCCGGGCTGGGGATATGGTTGCTATTGTGGTGGCACCGGAGCGGTTTGTGGCGCTGGGGGTGGTTTAACATCAACGGTGTTTTGCAATGACCCGTTCGTGGAGAGGGGCGTGGAGAGTTTCATCAGCGAGGTCCTTCGCGCGTGCAACCGAGGTCGCGCAACAAGCCATCGTCCAGGCCGTAGATCCAGCCATGCACGGAGAGTGGCCGGCCGCTCGCCC
>JANMKT010000053.1:0-5173 GCA_031372185.1 Novosphingobium sp. | reverse complement strand
CGCAAATTCGTGGCAATTTGATCTGATCAACGCCGCTGGCGCGTTTTCCAGGCGTGAAATGTTCCATTTCATTCCAAATCGCTCTAGGGGCCTCCCCCATGTCCGAAATGATCACGATCACCCTGCCCGATGGTTCCACGCGCGAAATGCCGCTGGGCTCGACCCCTGCCGATGTCGCCGCTGCGATCGGCCCCGGCCTTGCCAAAGCTGCCCTAGCGGCGCGGATCGATGGCGAGCTGGTTGATCTGACCCGGCCGTTTACGGGAAATTCCGCGCTCGCACTGGTCACTTCGCGCGACGAGGCCGATGCGCTTGACCTCGCCCGGCATGATTTTGCCCATGTGCTGGCAGAGGCGGTGCAAGCGCTGTTTCCCGGCACCCAGATAACCTTCGGCCCATCGACCGACGATGGCTTCTACTATGATTTTGCGCCAAAAGACCGTCAGTTTACCGAGGAGGATCTCCCCGCGATCGAGGCCGAGATGCGCCGGATCATCGCGGCTGACAAGGTGCTGGTCCGCGAAGTGTGGAGCCGTGAAAAGCTCATCGCGCGCTGGCAAGAACAGGGCGAGATCTTCAAGGCCGAATGGGCCGCCGAATTGCCCGAGGATGAGGAACTGACCGTCTATTGGTCTGGTTCGGACTGGCTCGACATGTGCAAGGGGCCGCATTTGCCCTCGACCGGCAAGCTTGATCCGGCGGCCTTCAAGCTGACCCGGGTTTCGGGCGCGTATTGGCGCGGCGACCAGAACAACGCGATGCTCAGCCGCATCTACGGCACCGGCTGGCTGAACAAAAAACAGCTTGAAGCGCATCTGGTGCGGCTGGAAGAGGCGGCCAAGCGCGACCACCGCAAATTGGGCCAGGAGATGGATTTGTTCCACCTTCAGCCCGAAGCCCATGGCAGCATTTTCTGGCATCCCAAGGGCTATATGATCTGGCGCTGCCTCGAGGCCTATATGCGCCGGCGGCTGGATGCGGCGGGCTATGTCGAGGTCAAAACCCCGCAGATCATGGATGCCAGGCAGTGGGAGCAGAGCGGCCACTGGGGCAAGTACCGCGAGAACATGTTCGTGGTGCCTGACGAGATCCCCAGCGGCGAAGACGATGGCCCGGTCTTGACCGGCGAGGCCGATCTGATGGCGATCAAGCCGATGAACTGCCCGGCGCATGTGCTGATTTTCCGCCAGGGCATCACCAGCTACCGCGAGCTGCCGATCCGGATGGCCGAATTCGGCTGCTGCCACCGCAACGAGCCGCATGGCGCGTTGCACGGGCTGATGCGGGTTCGCCAGTTCACCCAGGACGATGCCCATATCTTCGTGCGCGAGGATCAGCTGGTGTCCGAAGTGGCCGATTTCTGCGATCTGCTCGATCTGGTTTACAAGGATCTGGGCTTTGCGGATTATGCGATCAAGCTGGCACTACGCCCGGACAAGCGCTTCGGCACGGACGCTATGTGGGATTGGTCGGAACAATCGATGCGCGATGCGGTGGCGGTCACCGGCCGTAATACGCCCGAATGGGGCTGGGAAGAGCTGCCCGGCGAAGGCGCGTTCTATGCGCCCAAGCTGGAGTTCCACCTGACCGATGCGATCGGGCGGACCTGGCAGGTCGGCACGCTCCAGACCGATACCGTGCTGCCCGAACGGCTCGATGCCAGCTACATCGGCGAAGATGGTGAAAAACATCGCCCGGTGATGCTCCACCGCGCGATTCTGGGCAGTTTTGAACGCTTCATCGGGATCATGATAGAACATTACGCCGGGAAGCTGCCAGTCTGGCTCGCTCCGGTGCAGGCGGTGGTCGCGACGATTGTTTCCGACGCGGATGATTATGCGGGCGAGGTCACAAAGCAGTTGAAAGCGGCTGGCATCCGGGTTGAAAGCGATCTGCGCAACGAGAAGATCAACTACAAGGTGCGCGAACACAGCCTGGCCAAGGTTCCGCATCTGCTGGTGGTCGGCAAGCGCGAAGCAGATGAGGGCACCTTGGCAATCCGCACTCTGGGCGAAGAGCGCCAGCGTTTCATGCCGCTGGCCGAGGCAATCGCGATGCTTCAGAGTGAGGCGACACCGCCGGATCTGCGCGCTTCTTGATCGCTGGGCTTGCTCCTGAACAAATGGCAGTCGCGCTTGCGGCCGCACTGGCGGCGGCGTTTGTGCGGGGGCTGGCCGGGTTCGGCATGGCGATCCTGCTGGTCCCGGTGCTGGGACTTGCCGTCCCGCCGGGCGAGGCGGTGGTGGTGGCGAATTTGCTCGGGCTGTTCATCGGGCTGGTCGGGCTGAAGAAGATCATCGGTCATGCCGAGCGTTCGGCGCTGCATATTTCGGTGCTGGCGATGATCGCGACCCCGCTTGGTGTCTGGTTGCTGGCAATTACCGACCCGGCATTGGCGCGGCTCATGATCGCCTTGGTCGCGCTCGGAGCGTTTGTGATGGTGCTGCTGCCCAAGCGAGCTGACGATCACCAGCCCAGTTCGCTTGAGACTGGCACAACCGGAATTGCCTCTGGCATATTGACCGGATTTGCAGGGATGCCGGGGCCGCCAGTGGTGCCATATTACCTCCGTCGCGCGCTGCCTGTGCAAATGGCCCGGGCATCGATGATGACGATCTTCCTCGCCACCTCGCTGGCAGGATGTATCTCAGCCGTGGCTCTGGGGGTGGCGACACTGCGCGAGCCGCTGTTGGCAGCGATTCTCTATCCGGCGGTGCTGCTGGGCAATTGGCTCGGCACGTTGGCGTTCGGCCGCGTGTCAGAGAATGCCTGGCGGATATTCACTGGGGTCGTGCTGGGCCTTGCGGCAGCAGCGGCGCTGTTGAAGCTGCTACAGGCTTAGCGTCGGCAGCGCGCGATCCGCGAAGATCAACGCCAGCGCGCAGCCGCAAACGATCAACGAACGCAGCCAGTCGAGCCGAGCGGCGCTCGAGTCGATCACAGCTAGGGCGATAAATCTGGCCATGCTGGCATATTGCGCCCGTTGCCTTGCCGAAAAGTTAAAGCGGCACCTGCGTCACAGCTGGGGCATCTGCTGACTGGCGCAATGGAAACTGCCACCGCCCGCCAGCACCGCATCGGCCATGATCCCGATCACTTCGCGGTCCGGGAACAACTCGGCCACCGCGGCTACTCCGTCTGCGTCATGGCGGGTGCCATAGATCGGGACTACCACCAGTTTCGTGGTGATCACAAAGTTCATATAGCTGGCTGGTTCGATCCGCTTGGCCGTCATCACCCGGCCGGGCGAGGGCACTTCGCGCAACTTCACGCCAAAGACCTCGGCGCGGGCCTTGGCGTCGGCATAGATTGCCGCATTGGGATCATCCCCGCCGCTCGCCCGGGGCAAGGCCAGCACACCCGGAGCAACAAACCGGGCGAGATTATCGACATGGCCATCGGTGTGATCATTGATCAAGCCGTCGCCCAGCCACAACACCCGCTCAAACCCGAGGTCGCGGGACAGCCGTGCCTCAAGCTCGGCTTGCGACAGCTCCGGATTGCGATTGGAATTGAGCAGGCATTGCTCGGTTGTCACGACCAGCCCGGTGCCGTCCCCATCAAGCGCGCCGCCTTCCAATATCCAGTCGCGGGTTTCCACCGCCAGCCCGGCGCTGGACGCCAGTTCCGCGCCGATTTCGGTATCGCCCGGCATGATATATTTGCCGCCCCAGCCGTTGAAGCCGAACCGACGCGCAATCCGGTGCTGCCCGTCCGAGACCACCAGCGGCCCGGTATCGCGCAGCCAGACATCGCCATAGACGCGCCGCTCCAGCTTCACTGCGGCGCTGCACAGCGCCCGTGCCCGTGCCTCATTGGCACCGTCGCGGACGATCAGCCGCACGTCCTGGCCGCTTTCCGCCACCGCATTGGCAAAGCTGGCAATCTGTTCCTGCGCCACGCTGAGGAACCCTGGCCACTCCTCTCCGTCATGGGGAAAGCCGATCCACAGCCATGCCTGCGGATGCCATTCTGCCGGCATTCGCGTGATGGGTGCTGTCATGGGCTTACTTCTTCGCCTTCTTGGGGGATCCCCGAGCAGTCCCAATTACCAGCAGATTTGTCACTATGAACATCGCCTGCGGCCTTAGTAGGTGAAACCGGCTCGGGCTTGGCCAGAGCCGGATTGGTGAACAGCAGCGCAGCGGCAAGCAGGGTCAGGCGGGGCATCACGAAGCAGCCTTTCGAAGGATTGACTGTGCCGTAACCTGGCAGAGCATATGCCGCGCCGCAAGCGCGCCGCTTGATCACTGGCGACGCAACGGGCATCGCTGTGCGGGATGACCGCCAATTGGCCCGGAGCAATAACCCGCGCGCGCGCTCACGCGCCTTTTCTGGCGCGCGGGCTGGACCGGCTGCCGGTGCTTGAAGCTCTGTTGGCAGCCGGTGATGGCGAGCAAGCGATGGCCTGGGCGAAGGCTGCGGGGGCTGCTGCGGAAAGCGTCGCCAGCGCGCTGCGGCGCGAACGGATGGCGCTGGCGGTGACGCTGGCGGTGGGCGATCTGGCCGGGGCGTTCCCGCTGGGCCGCGTGATGGAGGAGCTTTCCGGCTTTGCCGATCGGGCGCTGGACGCGGCAATTGCCGATGCGATCCGCGTCCGGGTGCCCGATGCGCAGCCAGCGGGGTTTCTGGCGCTGGCGCTGGGCAAGCACGGGGCGCAGGAGCTCAACTACAGCTCGGACATCGATCCGATCCTGCTCTACGATCCGGCGCTGCTCCCCCGGCGGAGCCGCGATGAACCGGCCGAAGCAGCGCAGCGCGTCGCCCGCACGCTGATGGAAACCATGAGCCATGTTGACGGTGAGGGTTACGTTTTTCGGGTTGACCTGCGCCTGCGCCCGGCATCCGAAGTCAGCCCGCTGGCAATCTCGATCGAGGCCGCGCTCAGCCATTATGAATCCTCGGCGCTGGCGTGGGAGCGCGCCGCCTTTATCCGGGCGCGAGCCTGTGCCGGGGATATTGCGGCGGGGCAAGTCTTCCTCGCCGCGATCAGGCCGTTCGTGTGGCGCAAAGCGCTCGATTTCGGGGCGATTACCGAAATCGGGCGGCTGACCGCGCGGATCCGCGCCAATCATGGCGGGCCGCAAGTGCCAGGCCCAGGATTCGATCTGAAACGCGGGCGCGGCGGGATCCGCGAGGTCGAATTCTTTGCCCAGACCCACCAGCTGATCCA
>JANMKT010000047.1:0-7338 GCA_031372185.1 Novosphingobium sp. | reverse complement strand
CTTCATCGATGCCTACAATTACGGGCGGAGGCTGAAGACACTCAAGGGCCTCACGCCCTTCGAATACATCTGCAAAATATGGACAATCGAGCCAGACAGATTTACAATCAATCCAACCCATCAAATGCCGGGACTAAACACTTTAGGGCCGCGAGGTGCATGTCCATGACGTGGTTGACAAGTTTGCCGATATCGTCGCTCAGGTTGCCGTGGCGAACCCAACGAGTGTAGAACAACGTCATGCACATGGCGTAGCGAAAGATGAAATAGCGGAAGGCGTGTGAATGCAGCTGGGGATATTGGTGCTCGGGCACGTTAGTGTTAACGAACAACGCACGCGAAATCCCATATATGATGTCCAGGAGCTTGCGCTGGGTATCGTCACTGTAGGGGGTACGGTTTCGCAATTGTGCAAGCTCCTGCTTGTCGAACCGCTTCTTGATGTTGCGGAAGATCGGTTGAATGTGCTGCACCATGGCCGCAATCTCCTCAGTCTGTGCCTGTGCCTGCTTTTCGGCACGCGCGAGCAAACCGTTCATTGTAGTATCGTCGGCTGCTTGCAGTATGTCGTCGTACCACTGGGCAAAGTGGGTCGTCTGGCGTCTGTCTATCAGACCGCGGGCATCCGCAGCGGAGTTAATGGGTAGGCCATAGATACTGGTGACGCTGCGCAGCACGATCACCTGAGCAGGATAGCCGCGTGCCAACTCCAAACTCTTTCTGACAGTCAGCGCGGGTTCACGCTTGTGCATCTCGACCAGCACCTCCTCGGCAACTGCGATGCGGTTCGATCGACTCGCAGCGAGGTATTCACGCAGAGCGGGTTTTCGGAGGAAATTGCTGTCGGCAATTAGGATAGGCATACATTCCCGATAACGGCGCTTTTGATGACCGGCCTTTAAGCGGAATTGTCGGTTTAGCCTACCGAGTTGTCGCCGGTAAAAGGCAGCTATCGCTATCAGCATGTTTGGCAGCCGTCAGTCAGCAAACAGCCAAAACTTGAACTGAACGAACGACGAGTTTTGAACGAAACGTTGAATTGCCCCAACGACCGCAAAGTCGTCGCTAGCCACCATTCATCCCGGCTCAACCATCCACCAGCTTCAACAACTTCCGTTCGATCACAAACAACACCCCCGCCAGCTCGTGCCCGCGTTTCAGCACCTGTCCAGCCTCGCCGAACAGCGCCCACATGCCTTGCTTGCTGCGCAGCGCGGGGCATTTGACGATCCGGGCCTGCGGGCGATCAGCGGTGCGGCGGAAGGCGCAGAAGGCGGCTTCATCGCGGGTGAAGTCCATCGCATAGTCGCGCCACTCACCGGCGCTGACCATGCGGCCATAAAGATCGAGGATGCGTTGCAGTTCGGGCCGCTCGAAGCCCACTTGTAAGGGCCGATTGGCGATCGCCGGAAAGGGCGTGACGATCGCGCTCAAGCCGATTTATCACTCCGCTTGCGTGCCGCCGATTGCTTGGCTGAGGCAGCATCACGTTCTTGAAGCAGCTGCGCAAGGCGCTTTTGCATCGTCTCCATTTCGCACTGAAGCAGCTCCAGCTTTTGCGTGGCCGGGTCGAACCGTTCCGAACAGGGCGTGCCATAGGGCACAAAGTTCTGCGTGTCGGGCTTCACCTCGACCAGCATCGGTTTGGCCGGGATACCCACCATCGTCGCGCCTTCGGGGACATCCTTGGTCACCACCGCATTGGCCCCGATCCGGCTGTTCGCGCCAACCGTCAGCGGCCCCAGGATCGCCGCACCCAGGCTGATGATCACATTATCGCCAATCGTCGGGTGACGCTTGCCACCAACGCCATTGGTCGGGTTGGTCCCGCCCAGCGTAGAGCCCTGATAGATCGTGACATTATCGCCGATCTCGGCGGTTTCCCCGATCACCACAAAGCCGTGGTCGATGAAGAAATTACGCCCGATCTTTGCGCCGGGGTGAATATCGATCGCGGTCAGGAACCGGCTGAGATGATTGATCATCCGGGCGATGAAATAGAGCTGCGCCTCGAACAGCCAGTGCGCCACCCGGTGCAATCCCAGCGCCAGGACGCCGGGATACAGCAGCACTTCCCAGCGCGAACGCGGGGAAGGATCGCGCTGGGCGATCGAATCCAGATAGGAAATCAGGCCACCAAACATCGTTCCCCCTTGTCCCACTAATGGGCGATCAGATCAAGCGCGGCTGGCTGGCCCCCATCACCACTTCCAGCGCATCGCGCCAGATCGATAGTGTTGGAGCCTGCATGCGCTCAAGGCTGAGCCGGTCGATCGTCTCGACCAGCCGTTCAACCCCCATGTGGCTACGCTCGCACCGGGGCACAAGATAGGCGGCCGCATCTGCGCCCAGAATCAATCCGCGCTGCTCGGCATGAAGCGCAATCAGTTCGCCCAGCATGGCATCATCGGGCGCGGTGATCGTCAAGTGCAGCGCGGCACCCAGCCGCGAGGCAAGATCGGGCAGCGCGACCGCCCATTCACCCTCCCCCGCGTTGCTGACGAGGAGCAATGGCGCGGCATTTTCCTGGGCGCGGTTCCAGCGGTGGAATAGCTCGGTCTCATCCATCGCGTCAGCATCGTCGATCGCCTCGCCCGCACCAGTGCCTTCAAACCAGCGCGCGATCAGCGACTTGCCCGAGCGCGGCGGACCCAGCAGCACGGCGGTGCGAAACGGCCAGCTGACCGCCGCGGCGCAGGCCTCCAGCACTGCCGAATTGGCCACGCCGACGACGATACGAGACGGCCCAAAGGCCCCGCCGGCCGCGAAGGGAAGCGCGATCTGGCTCATGCGTGATATTTCTTTGTTGTCGCGTGATTTATCACGAAAAACCGGTACCCACTTTCTCGCATCACGCTCTAGCGCCGAATGCTGAGCGCGTTACTGCCAACGTTTACCTGCCAGCCCTTGGCCCGCAGCGCCGCAGCCAGTGCAGGCAGTTCGCCGGCATAGGAGACCCGCAACACCGAAGTGCCGCCCAGCGCAAGGCTGGTGGTCGAAGCACCCTGCACGCCAGGAACACTGCGCACCGCCCCCAGCGCTGCATCAACTGCCGCTGCATCGGGCGAGGCGAATTGCACGGTATAGCTGCTGGCACTCGCCGCACTCTGGCTCGCATCCGTGCCCGGCTCGGCAGAGGCGGCAGCGTCCGGGGTCACCGTTGTCGTGGCAGTATCGGCCTGCCTGCCTTGCGCAATCAGGGCCGCCAGCGCCGGATCGAGCAACGGCCGATCAGGCATCAGCGTCGGATCCGGGCGCAGCAGCCCATCGGCCAGCGCCTGGGCATAGATCTGGTCAAGCCGCACGACCGCTTTGCCCAGCATCGCCGGCACACCGGCTTCATCATTGGCAGTCAGGCTGAAACTGGCCAGGTAACTGTTGTCCGGGCCATAGCGCGCAGTGAAAGCGCCCCGCACCGGCCCGCCCGGCCATTGCCGTTCCAGCCGCGCGATCGGCATGATCACATCTGCCGCACCGAACTGATCGAGCACATTGCGCCACCAGTTGCGGCTGCGCCGTCCGGCCTGTCCCGCCGTGACCAGCAGCGATTCGCCGCCCGCCCCGGAAGGGCGGACGTAATCGATCGCACTTTCCCCGGCACGAAAACCCGCCCAGACCTTTTGCCAGGACGAGCGCACTTCAAATACCTGCGCCGCTCCGCCCGAATAGAGCACGGGTATCACCAGCAGCGGCGCTGAACGCGCGCGGACGCCATCGCTACCGCCCAGAAACTGCCCGGCACGTGCACGATCGAAAATCACTCCCAGCGTGGCGATATAGCGCTTTGGCCCGATCTGCTCCCGCTCGATCACCACGGCAGAAACCATCGTCTCGATCTGCCCGTCGCTGATTTCCGGGCCACCGGCTTTTTGCCAGGCGAGCTTTTGTGCCAGTTTCCAGCCAGCGAATCGCGCTTCCTGGCCATCCTTGCCGGTGGTGTTGACCTCTATTCCATTGACTTCGATGTCCGATGTGCTGGCCACCGGCTGGATCCCGCGCTCGCCCTCAACCTGCGCAATCAGCCGGGCCGGACCGATCAACGCCAGCGCCGCAGCCAGCACAAGCGTCACTCCTCCCGCCAGCAAAGCGGCCGGGCCGGGGCGGGCGGTCCGCAAGGAAAGAAGGATGGCTGTAATGGTCATCGGGGAAATCACCGGCCTTTTGCCCAAACGGTCATGGAAATCCAAGCAGGAAAGCGTTAGGCGCATTTTGATGTCGAATAACCCACCCCCAAAGACTTACAATTATGCCCAGGCCGGTGTCTCGATTGCCTCTGGCAACGCGCTCGTCAAGGCGATCGCGCCACTGGCCCGGGCGACCGCGCGGCCCGGGGCCGATGCGGAGTTGGGCGGCTTTGGCGGTTTCTTCGATCCGCGTGCGGCAGGCTACACGGATCCGCTGCTGGTTGCCGCCAATGACGGCGTCGGCACCAAGGTCAAGCTGGCGATCGATCATGATCGGCATGACCAGATCGGGATCGATCTGGTCGCGATGTGCGTCAACGATCTGATCGTTCAAGGTGCGGAACCACTGTTCTTCCTGGATTATTTTGCCACCGGCAAGCTCGACAATGGTGTGGCGACCCGGGTGGTTGCCGGAATTGCCGAGGGCTGCCGAATCGCCGGATGCGCATTGATCGGCGGCGAAACTGCGGAAATGCCGGGGATGTATGCGGCCGGTGACTATGATTTGGCCGGCTTCTGCGTCGGCGCGGTCGAACGCGGCGAGCAGCTGACCGGGGACAAGGTTGCATCGGGCGACGTGCTGCTCGGCCTGGCCAGCTCGGGCGTTCACTCCAACGGTTATTCGCTGGTGCGGCGGCTGGCGGACGATCTTGGCTGGCGCATGAACCGCCCGGCCCTGTTCGATGCAGACCGCTTGCTGATCGACCATCTGATCGAGCCGACCCGGATTTATGTCAAAAGTCTGCTCCCGCTGGTCCGGCCAAATGCTGGTGAACCCGCCAAGATTCATGCGCTGGCCCATATTACCGGCGGCGGCCTGCTGGAGAATATCCCGCGGGTCCTGCCCGCTGGCCTGCACGCGCGAATCGATGCTGACGCCTGGGAACAGCCCCGGCTGATGGCGTTCCTGCAGGCGCAGGGCCATATCGAACCGGCCGAAATGGCGCGCACGTTCAACTGCGGGATCGGCATGGTGCTGGCGGTTGCGGCGGACGATGTGCCGGGCGTGATCGCCGCGCTGACTGCCGCCGGAGAGACGGTGCAGGTCATCGGCGCGATCGAACCCGGCCCGCGCGGCTGCACCGTGCAGGGCAGCGCCGAAGTGTGGAGCACGCGGGAGAGCTGGAGTGCCGAGCACCTTGCCTGACCTTGAGCTTCTCCGTTTTTGCGAAGCACAAATGGGGAGGATCTGATGGCCGGAACCCGCGCGCCCATCGCTGTCCTCATCTCGGGCAGCGGCACCAATATGACAGCGCTGGTCTATGCGACGCGCGCCGCAGACTGCCCGTTCGAGATCGTGCTGGTCGCCAGCAACAACCCGGATGCAGCCGGACTGGCCTTGGCAGCGGCAGAAGGCATCCCGACTTTCGCCCTGACGCATAAGGGCATGACCCGCGCCGATCATGACCGTGCGATGGACGAAGCGATCCGCGAACACGGCGCTGAATATGTCGCGCTGGCCGGATATATGCGGATCCTCACCCCTGAATTCGTCGCTCGCTGGGGCGACCGGATGGTCAACGTGCATCCCTCATTGCTGCCGAAATACACTGGTCTGCACACCCATGAGCGCGCATTGGCGGCGGGTGACAGCCACGGCGGCTGCACCATCCATCTGGTCACAGCTGAGCTGGATAATGGCCCGGTGCTGGGCCAGACCCCGGTCGCGATCCTGCCGGGTGACACCGCAGAGACGCTGGCCGCGCGGGTGCTGATTGCCGAGCATCAGCTGTATAGCCGCTGCCTGGCCGCGCTTGTCAGCCGCGAGACATCACCCGAACATCTGATCGGCCGGGTCCGCGCGCTGGCGCTTGCCCTACCCGAGGCGGATGAAGTGCTGTCCCATGGGATGCCCTGCTTCGGGGTGATCAAGGGCAAGAAATTCGCCTATGTCAGCCTCGATCACCACGGCGATGGAAAACTGGCGCTGCTGGTCAAAGTCAGCGGGCTGGACGAGCAGCAGCAGCTGATCGAGAACGACCCGGCTCGCTATTACCGCCCGGCCTATTTCGGCGACAGCTGGATCGCGATCCGGCTTGATCTGGGCGACAACGACTGGGACGGGATCGGCGAATGGCTGGGGCGCAGCTGGCGGATGTCCGCCCCGAAAAAGCTGACCGCATTGCTCGATGTTGCCGACGCTTTTTAGCTTCGCTTGCCCAGCCCCGGGATCAACATGCCCACTTTCGCTCGGTATTCGGCATAGCGATTGCCAAACCGCGCGATCAGATCGCGCTCCTCATAGCCGATCCCGATCAATATATAGGCGGTCATTCCGCCCGCCAGCACCATATGCCCCAGCGTCATGGCGGGTGTCGCCCAGAAGGCCAGGAAGAACCCGGCGTAGATCGGATGACGGACATAGCGGTAAAATACCGGTGTTTTGAAGTCATCGGCAGGTTCTGCCGCACCGGTCATATTGCGCCAGGCCTGGGCAAGGCCAAACAGCTCGAAATGATTGAGTAGCCAGGTGCTGATGAACACGATCCCCCAGCCTGCGCCAAATAGTGCCCATAACGCCAGCCCCAGCCCGCTGCCCCGGACATCCCAGATGATTTGCGGGAGCGGCAGCCAGAACAGATACATCACTGTCAGCGCCAGCGCCGAGGCAAGACAATAGACGCTGCGCTCGATCGGGGCAGGAACGATTTTGGTCCACCCCGCCTTGAAGCCACTGCGCGCCATCACGCTGTGCTGGAGACCGAACAGCCCGATCAGCGCCAGATCGGTGACCACAGCCATAACCACTGGCGCTTGCGGGCCATGGTCAACTGTGACCGGCAACCCGGGAATGTTCCCGACAAAGCCAGCAAGATAAACAAATGAAGCGAAAAATGCGAAATAGCAGGCAACTGCTATCACCATCAGCAATGCACGTGTCATTTCACTCTCCCCAAAATGAGGTTGCGACGCGATCCGCCAGTCAAACCGATGAACCGCGTCGCTGCCGACCGCTCAGTTGCCAGCGCGCACTGGTGCAAAATTGGCATGGACCAGCTGCCACTGCCCGCCCTGCCGGACATAGACCCGGGTCGATTTGGCGGTGTTGGGCGAAATCTTGCCGTCTGCCGCGCGACCCACTCCGGCAAAATTATAGGTCAGGATTGCGGTGTCGCCGTAAACCTGCACGCGCGGGTTCTGCATCTCGGAAAAC
>JANMKT010000038.1:0-1806 GCA_031372185.1 Novosphingobium sp. | reverse complement strand
GGTGCCTGCGGTTCCGGTTGAGCCCCCCTTGCCGACCGAAGTGGTGCCCAACCCGGCCTATGATCGCCGCGTTCTCGAGATCGCCAAGCGCGAGGCTGAGCGTGCGGGCGGGGCGTTGTGGCGCCGCGATATTGTCGGCATCGCCGATTTCGCCCGGCCGTCCACCCTGCCGCGGCTGCATTTTGCCAATCTTGAAAATGGCACGATCCGCTCGTTCTATGTTGCTCATGGCCGCGGCTCTGATCCAGAGCATTCCGGCTTCCTCCACAGCTTTTCCCGCGCGCCGGGTTCCGAAGCGACCTCGCGCGGGGCGTATCTCACCGCCGAATGGTATCACGGCAAATACGGCACCTCGATTCGGCTGCTGGGCCTCGATCAGGACAATTCGACCGCGCTGGACCGGGCGATCGTGATCCACCCGGCCTGGTATGCCGCGCCCGATATGATCGCCCGGCAGGGCAAACTCGGCCGCAGCGAAGGCTGCTTTGCCATGGCGCCGGATCAATTCAACGAAGCACTGTGGCACCTTTCGGGCGGCCGCTTGCTGTTCGCGGACCGGATTGAGGTTTGATCGGTGCGTTATCCCGGGCTTGACCTGGGATCGCAGCCCTCATCGAAACCAACTTTCGCCCGGATACCAGCGGTCCCGGGTCAAGCCCGGGACGGCGGATTTCACAACGGATTATCCAGCTTGATGATAGCTTCCTTGCTGGTCCGCTGACCGTCCCACAGCTTGCGCGGGGCGGCGAAGCTGGTCAGCACCGGGGCGTCGCGCTGGTAAAGATCGTTAAAGGCGCGCATCTTGCCCGAAACGTCGGTCGCCATGGTGAAATAGGTGATGTAGATCGGAAAGGTCTTGGTCATCGGCACCAGGGTATATTTGCCCGAGGCCGAATAGGCGACACCCTGTTCCGGGGTCATCCCCGCACCTAGGATCGCCATGGTCATGCCCAGCTCGACCGCGCGTTCAGTGCGGATGCAGCCATGGCTGAGGGCGCGGGTCTCCAGATTGAACAGCCGCCGCGATGGCGTGTCATGGACGAAGATCGCGTGCGGGTTCGGCATGTCGAGCTTCATCAGCCCCAGCGAATTGCCCCGCCCCGGCTGCTGCACCACGGTAATCGTGCCATTGGCCGCCTTGGTTACCTTGTAGTTTTCGCGCGCCGCCTGCGCCGGATTGGCCACCAGCCGCGCGCCAAGCCCTTCGCCCTTGACGATCGATTGCGGCACAGTCCAGGTCGGGTTGAAGATCACCCCCTGCACCACTTCGGCCAGTTGCGGGGTCGCGGTCTTGCCCGGCTTGCCAACGATAGTCCGGTAGCTGCGGATAATCTCGTTGCGCACGGTCAGCCGCAGCTGGAATTCGGGCACATTGGTGATCAGGTAAAATGGCCCCATCTCTCGTGAGAGCCAACGCCAGCGATCCAGATTGACGCGGATCAAGTCGCGGGTTTTCCGGTCAGCGCGGGGCACCAGGGCCAACGCGGCCTTCAACGCAGCATAGTCGGGGTTGGTCGGCACCAATCCGGCAAATACGCCGGCCACATCATGGCTATCGATAGCGCTGGTCATCAGTTCGGCAGTGGGTGCCGCTTCCACATCGCGATCAACCGCGAACCACTGGGTGCGCGATTCCATCCGGGTCCGGCCATCGCGCATATCCTCGGCAAGCCAGCGGAACGAACGGCTCGTCTGATCGTCAAGCGCAGCGCCCTCGCCCCCAGCGATCGCGGCGCGCAGAGCATCGGGCTGGTAGTCTGCCGGGATCAACCCTTCGGCCTCCAGCCCTGCGATTACATCAAGCAA
>JANMKT010000116.1:0-8566 GCA_031372185.1 Novosphingobium sp. | reverse complement strand
GGCCGCATCGAAGCCGGCATCGTCAAGGTTGGCGAGGAAGTGGAGATCGTTGGCCTCAAGGATACCCGCAAGACGGTTGTTACCGGCGTCGAAATGTTCCGCAAGCTGCTCGATCAGGGTGAAGCTGGCGATAACGTTGGTGCACTGGTTCGCGGCGTTGCCCGTGAAGATGTTGAGCGTGGTCAGGTTCTCTGCAAGCCCGGTTCGGTGACCCCACACACTGAGTTCAGTGCCGAAGTCTACGTACTGTCGAAGGATGAAGGTGGTCGTCACACGCCGTTCTTCGCCAACTACCGCCCGCAGTTCTACTTTCGCACCACCGACGTCACCGGCGAAGTGATCCTTCCCGAGGGCACCGAGATGGTGATGCCGGGCGACAACGTGACAATCGGCGTCAAGCTGATCGCTCCGATCGCGATGGATCCGGGTTTGCGCTTCGCAATTCGCGAAGGTGGCCGGACTGTCGGTTCAGGGGTTGTCAGTTCGATCTCCAAGTAATATAGGCCGCGCTCCGCCGGGGATTCGCCAGATACATCTGGCACCCCGGCGGCCAGTTTTCAAATCGCTCCGCTCTCCCCCAAACTTGGAAGAGGGCGGACCGGTTAATTTGTTTTTGCTCTTTCTCATCGGTAGTTGGACATGGAAGCTCAGAATATTCGCATCCGCCTCAAGGCATTCGATCATCGGGTGCTTGACCAGGCGACCGGCGAAATCGCGGAAACCGCGCGCCGCACCGGCGCTCTGATCCGCGGCCCCATTCCTTTGCCGACCCGGATTGAGAAGTTCACCGTGAACCGCGGACCGCACATCGACAAAAAGTCGCGTGAGCAGTTTGAAGTTCGTACCTACAAGCGGTTGCTCGATATCGTGCAACCCAACGCCACCACCGTGGACGCGCTGATGAAGCTCGATCTGGCAGCTGGCGTGAACGTCGAAATCAAATTGGCCTAAGCCAATTTGCCTTTAGCCCCCGCGAAAGCGGGGGTCGCGGGCCTTGAGGGGCGATCTTGAGGCTAGCGGCCCCGGATCAAGTCCGGGATGACGACATCGGGATACCTCCGGCAATTGCCGGGCAAGCGTCCCCCGTCTTGCTCTTTCTTCGGGAAGTGCATTCAGCCCGGACGGGGCTCGCTTCACATTTCGGGCTGAGCACGCCTGCGGGGATGGTCCCTGTAGGCCTCTGTAGGAGAATGATCATGCGTACCGGCGTGATCGCCAAGAAGGTGGGGATGACCCGCCTGTTCCAGGAGGACGGTCGGCATGTTCCGGTTACCGTCTTGGCGCTGGAAGATTGCCAGGTAGTATCGGTCCGCACTGCGGATCGTGACGGTTACGTCGCGGTTCAGCTGGGTGCTGGCGCTGCCAAGCAAAAGAACGTTGCCAAGCCGCAGCGGGAACAATTTGCCAAGGCCGAAGTGCCGCTGAAGATGAAGGTCGCCGAGTTCCGCGTTGCAGACGATGCAGTGCTTGAAGTCGGCGCGACCATCGCGGCGTCGCATTACGTCCCCGGCCAGCTGGTCGATATTCAGGGCTATACGCAGGGCAAGGGTTTTGCCGGTGGTATGAAGCGCTGGGGCTTCGGAGGCATGCGCGCAACGCACGGCGTCTCGGTCAGCCACCGCGCGCTGGGTTCAACCGGTCAGCGCCAGGATCCGGGCCGCGTCTTCAAGAACAAGAAGATGGCCGGTCACATGGGCGCCAAGCAGCGTACCCAGCAGAACCTCGAAATCGTCCGCACCGATGATGAGCGCGGCCTGATCTTCGTCAAGGGATCGGTCCCGGGCTCGAAGAACGGCTGGCTGATGGTCAAGGATTCGGTCAAGGTCGCCCGCCATGCGGATGCGCCCTATCCTGCGGGCCTCAAGGGCACTGCCAGCGCCATCGAAGACATTATCGAAACCTCGGCTGCTGCCGACACGCCGGTGGAAGATACCGTTGCTGTCGAACAGACCGATGGTCAGGAGGGTTAAGTCGTGAAGGTCAAGGTCCTCACACTCGACGGCAAGGCAGCGAAGGACGCTGATCTTGAACTGTCGGATGCGGTGTTCGGCGTAGAGCCGCGTGCTGATATCCTCCACCGCGTTGTCACCTGGCAGCTCGAGAATCGGCGCGGCATCGCTCGCGCTACTCGCGAGCGCTCGGATGTGGCGCGCACCGGCAAGAAGCTGGGCAACCAGAAGGGCGGCGGTACCGCACGTCACGGCGATCGCGCTGCGCCGATCTTTATCGGTGGTGGTAAGGCGCACGGCGCACGCCGCCGTGAGTTCGATATTTCGCTGAACAAGAAGGTCCGCGCGCTCGGTCTTAAGATGGCGCTTTCGGCCAAGGCCCAGGACACTTCGGGGCACGGTTTGGTCATCATCGACAATCTGTCGTTGAAGGATGCCAAGACCAAGGCGCTCAGCCTGCAGCTCGCCAAGGCGAGTTGGGGCAAGAAGGTGCTGGTCATCGATGGTGATGCGGTTGATGCGGGCTTCGCGCGCGCTTCGGCCAATCTCATCGGGATCAACGTCATGCCGGCTGCTGGCGCGAATGTTTATGACATCCTCAAGCATGATACGCTGGTGCTGACGCGCGCTGCGGTCGAAAAACTGGAGGCGCGTTTCCATGGCTAAAATACTTGGGGCTAAGGACGCAATCGATACGCGTCACTATGATGTGATTGTGGCTCCCCACATCACTGAAAAGTCGACGCTGCTCAGCGAGCATAACGCCGTGGTCTTCAAGGTTGCCGAAGGCGCAACCAAGCCGGAGATCAAGGCAGCGGTCGAAGCTCTGTTCGGGGTCAAGGTCACAGGTGTGAATACCCTGACCCAGAAGGGCAAGACCAAGCGGTGGAAGGGCAGGCCCTATCGCCGTTCGGACTTCAAAAAGGCTGTCGTCACTCTGGCTGCTGGTCAGTCCATTGACGTCACCAGCGGTATCTGAGGCGCACGAACATGGCACTCAAGAACTATAAACCCACCAGCCCCGCACGCCGCGGCCTGATCCTCGTCGACAAATCGTCGCTGTGGAAGGGCAAGCCGGTCAAGGCTCTGGTTGAAGGTATTCACAAGTCGGGCGGCCGTAACAACAAGGGCCACGTCACTTCGCGCGGGATCGCTGGCGGTCACAAGCAGAAGTATCGGTTCATCGATTTCAAGCGCCGCAAGTGGGACATGCCCGCGACTGTGGAACGTCTGGAATATGATCCCAACCGCACGGCGTTTATCGCGCTGGTCAAGTATGAGGACGGTGAACTCACCTACATCCTTGCACCCCAGCGGCTGGCCGAAGGCGATGTTGTGATCGCTGGTGAAAAGACTGACGTCAAACCGGGCAACGCGATGCTGCTCAGCCAGATGCCGGTTGGCACCATCATCCACAATGTGGAGATGAAGCCGGGCAAGGGCGGCCAGATCGCACGGTCGGCAGGCACTTATGTGCAGCTGGTTGGCCGGGATCGCGGTATGGTGATTGTTCGCCTGAATTCGGGCGAGCAGCGTTACCTGCGCGGCGATTGCATGGGCACGGTTGGCGCGGTTTCAAACCCCGACAACTCGAACCAGAATTTCGCCAAAGCCGGCCGCACCCGCTGGAAGGGCCGTCGCCCGCTGACCCGCGGTGTCGCCAAGAACCCGGTCGATCACCCGCATGGTGGTGGCGAAGGCCGCACTTCGGGTGGTCGTCATCCGGTTACGCCATGGGGCAAGCCCACCAAGGGCGCCCGTACCCGCCATAACAAGCAGACGGACAAGATGATTATCCGTTCGCGTCACGCGAAGAAGAAGAGGTAAGCCACCATGGCACGTTCCGTCTGGAAAGGCCCCTTCGTCGACCTGCACCTGCTCAAGAAGGCGGAAGCCGCGCAGGATCAGGGAAGCCGCGCCAGTCCTATCAAGACCTGGTCGCGTCGTTCGACGATCCTGCCGCAGTTCGTTGGTCTGACGTTCACCGTCTACAATGGCCGCAAGTTCATCCCTGTCTCGGTCAACGAGGACATGGTTGGTCACAAGCTGGGTGAGTTTTCGCCCACGCGGACCTTCCCGGGTCATGCTGCCGACAAGAAGGGCAAACGCTGATGGGCAAGGCAAAATCACCGCGCCGGGTTGGCGACAAGGAAGCGCTTTCGGTCGGCACCACTATTCGTGGTTCGGCCCAGAAGCTCAACCTGGTTGCTGCGCTGATCCGTGGACGCAAAGTTGAAGATGCGCTGAACATCCTCTCGTTCTCGACCAAGTCGATGGCGCTGGATGCCAAGAAGGTGCTCGCCTCGGCGATCGCCAACGCAGAAAACAACCACAATCTCGATGTCGATGCTTTGGTCGTTGCCGAAGCCAGCGTCGGCAAGTCGATCACCATGAAGCGTTTCCACACGCGCGGTCGGGGCAAGAGCACCCGCATCCTCAAGCCGTTCTCACGGTTGCGCATTGTGGTTCGCGAAGTAACTGACGAAGCTGGGGAGGCCTGAACCATGGGTCATAAAAGCAACCCGATCGGCCTGCGTCTCCAGATCAACCGGACCTGGGATAGCCGCTGGTACGCCGAAGGCCGCAATTATGCGTCGATGCTTGAGGAAGATCTCAAGATGCGCAAGTTCATCATGGATACGCTGCCGCAGGCCGCGATTTCGAAGGTAGTGATTGAGCGTCCGGCCAAGCTGTGCCGCGTTTCGATCTATGCTGCGCGCCCCGGTGTGATCATCGGCAAGAAGGGTGCAGACATCGAAAAGCTGCGCTCGCAACTGGCCAAGATGACCAAGAGTGACGTCAAACTCAACATCGTCGAAATTCGCAAGCCCGAAGTCGATGCCAAGCTTGTTGCACAAGGCATTGCCGATCAGCTCATCCGCCGTGTGGCTTTCCGCCGGGCGATGAAGCGTGCGGTTCAATCTGCGCTTCGTCTGGGCGCAGAAGGCATCAAGATCACTTGCGGTGGCCGTCTTGGTGGCGCCGAAATCGCCCGGGTCGAATGGTACCGCGAAGGCCGCGTGCCGCTCCACACGCTACGCGCCAATATCGATTATGCGCAAGTCGAGGCACTGACCGCCTATGGGATCATCGGCATCAAGTGCTGGATTTTCAAGGGCGAAATCCTTGGCCATGATCCGATGGCGCATGACCGGCTGATGTTGGAGGCTCAAACCTCCGGCGTCCGGCCTGCGCGCTAAGGTAGAGAAGAGACCATGCTGCAACCGAAAAAGCACAAGTTTCGCAAGGCCTTCAAGGGTCGGATCAAGGGCGATGCCAAGGGTGGCACCGATCTGAACTTCGGCTCCTATGGCCTCAAGGCCCTGGAACCGGAGCGGATTACCGCCCGCCAGATCGAAGCGGCTCGCCGTGCGATCACCCGCCACATCAAGCGTCAGGGACGTTTGTGGATCCGTATCTTCCCCGACGTTCCAGTGTCGAAGAAGCCAGCCGAAGTCCGTCAGGGCAAGGGCAAGGGTTCGGTCGAATATTGGGCTGCACGGGTTAAGCCGGGCCGCATCCTGTTTGAGCTTGATGGCGTTCCTGGCCCGCTTGCCGCAGTCGCTTTCCAGCGCGCTGCAATGAAGCTGCCGATCAAGACCAAGGTCGTTGCCCGTCTGGGTGACACCACGCATTTGGGAGCCGTATAATGGCAAACAAAGCTTCGAACAAAATTGAGGATATGCGCGTTAAAAGTGACGATCAGCTGAGCGCCGATCTGCACGAGTTGAAGCGTGAGGCTTTCAACCTCCGCTTTCAGGCCGCGACCAACCAGCTGGAACGTCCGGCGCGCATCAAGGAAGTGCGCCGCGACATCGCCCGGATCAAGACGCTGAAGACCGAGCGCGCCAGCGCGTCGGCCCCAAAAACGTCCACTGGGGCGTAAGGAGAACACGATGCCCAAACGTATTTTGGTCGGGACCGTGGTTTCCGACAAAGCCGACAAGACCGTGGTCGTGAAAGTCGAACGCAAGGTGAAGCACCCGCTCTACGGGAAGATCATCCGCCGTTCGAAGAAGTACCACGCCCATGACGAAGACAATGCTTTCAAGGCTGGCGAAACGGTGCGGATCGAAGAGACCCGTCCGCTGTCCAAGCTAAAGACGTGGAAGGTTCTCGACCGCGTTCAGGCGGGCAAGGGCATCGCTGTGGAAGCCGACGTTTAAGAGTTAGAAATCTTGGCCCCCTCCGGGGCCGGGGGATTTTGGAACTGCCGGACTGGTTTCGGCAAGCCAACTGAGAAGGAACCGGATCAATGATCCAGATGCAGTCCAATCTCGACGTCGCGGATAACAGCGGCGCAAAGCGCGTCCAGTGCATCAAGGTGCTGGGCGGGTCGAAGCGCCGTACCGCGAGCGTTGGTGACATCATTGTGGTGTCGGTCAAAGAAGCGCAGCCGCGCACCAAGGTGAAGAAGGGTGACGTGCATCGTGCAGTCATCGTTCGGACCCGCAAGGATGTGCGCCGCGCCGATGGCAGCGTGATCCGCTTCGACAGTAATGCTGCCGTGTTGGTCAACAAGAACGAGGAGCCGATCGGCACCCGTATCTTTGGCCCGGTGGTTCGTGAACTGCGTGCGCGCGGCTTCATGAAGATCATCAGTCTTGCGCCGGAGGTGCTGTAATGGCTGCCGCCAAGATCAAGAAGGGTGACAGCGTCGTCGTCCGCTCGGGCAAGGACAAGGGCCGCACCGGCACTGTCCTGCAGGTGATGCCGAAAGCTGAGAAGGTGCTCGTTTCGGGCGTCAATATCGCCGCGCGTCACCGCAAGCCAACCCAGGCGAACCCGCAGGGCGGGATCGATCGCCGCGAGGCGCCGATGCATATTTCCAAGGTGAGCGTTGCCGATCCCAAGGATGGCAAGGCCACCCGCGTGCGGTTTGAAACCGTGGACGGCAAGAAGGTCCGCGTTGCGGTTAAGTCCGGGGAGAAGATCGATGGGTGATAAATACGTTCCCCGGATGAAGTCGAAATACAGCGCGGAAATCGTCAAGGCGATGACCGAGCGGTTTGGCTACAAGAATCATATGGAAATTCCGCGGATTGAGAAGATCACGCTGAATATGGGCGTTGGCGAGGCGAGCCAGGACAAGAAGAAGGTCCAGACTGCTGCTGCCGAAATGGCGCTGATTGCTGGCCAGAAGCCGGTGATCACCATTGCCAAGAAGTCGATCGCGCAATTCAAGCTGCGTGAAGGCATGCCGATCGGTTGCAAGGTAACCCTGCGCCGCGAACGCATGTACGAATTCCTCGATCGCCTGATTACCGTCGCAATGCCGCGTATCCGCGACTTTCGTGGCCTTAACCCGAAGAGCTTCGACGGGCGTGGCAACTATGCGATGGGTCTGAAAGAGCAGATCATCTTTCCCGAGATCAGCTACGATCAGATTGAAAAGGTGCGGGGCATGGATGTCATCGTAACCACTACCGCAAAGACTGACGACGAAGCACGCGAATTGCTGCGTTTGTTCGGGTTCCCGTTCCCGCTGGATGCTGCTGATGAGCAGCAGGCCGCGTGATCACAGGTTTGAAGAAGAGAGCTTAAGTCCATGGCGAAACTGAGTTCCGTTAACAAGAACGAGCGGCGTAAGAAGCTCGTGAAGCAGTATGCAGGCAAGTATGCTGCGTTGAAGGCTACGGCTGCCGACAAGTCGCTAGATGAAACCGAGCGCCTTATCGCCCGCCTGAAAATGGCCGAAATTCCGCGCAATGCGAACCCCACCCGGGTCCGCAACCGTTGTGCAACCACCGGCCGCCCGCGCGGCTACTATCGCAAGTTCGGCCTGTGCCGCATCGAACTGCGGGATAAGGCCAACAAGGGCCTGATCCCCGGTGTGACCAAGTCGAGCTGGTAAGGAATCTGCGATGGCGATGACCGATCCCCTGGGTGATATGCTCACCCGTATCCGTAACGGCCAGCGTGCGAAGAAGGATTCCGTCCTTTCTCCCGCGTCCACTCTGCGTGCCCGCGTTCTCGACGTGCTGCAGCGTGAAGGCTATATCCGTGGCTTCAGCGAGGACGCCAGTGGCGCCCACCCGCAGCTGCGGATCGAACTGAAGTATTTCGAGGGCGAGCCTGCGATCAAGCATGTCGCTCGCGTCTCCAAGCCTGGTCGGCGGGTTTATTCGGGCAGCAAAGAGCTTCCCGTGACCCGCAACGGGCTGGGTATCACCATCGTCTCGACGCCTCGGGGTGTGCTTTCGGATGCCGAAGCGCGCGCTCAGAACGTTGGCGGCGAAGTGCTTGCGGAGGTGTTCTGATGAGCCGCATCGGTAAACGTCCGGTGGCCATCCCGAGTGGGGTCACCGCCGATATCGCAGGAGGCACCCTCACCGTGAAGGGCCCCAAGGGCACGCTCACGTTGAACATGCGCGACGAAATCAGCTATATTGTCGATGGCGACAGCATTCTGGTCAAGCCGGCTAACGATAGCAAGCAGGCGCGGGCCTTTTGGGGCATGCAGCGCACGCTGGTGGAGAACCTGATGACAGGCGTGACTCAGGGCTATACCAAGGTCCTGGAAATCACCGGCGTTGGTTATCGTGCCAATATTCAAGGCAAGAACCTGAAGCTGCAGCTTGGCTACAGCCATGATGTCGACTTCGCCGTGCCGACCG
>JANMKT010000106.1:0-6928 GCA_031372185.1 Novosphingobium sp. | reverse complement strand
GTCAGCGTGCCCGAACGCGAGACCACGCCGACGCTGCCCTTCTTGAAGATCGAACCGGGCATGATCCCGATCTTGCACTCATTGGGCGTCAGCACGCCGGGGCAGTTGGGGCCGATCAACCGCGATTTGGAGCCCGAGAGCGCGCGCTTGACCTTGACCATATCGAGCACCGGAATCCCTTCGGTGATGCAGACGATCAGCTCCATCCCGGCATCAATCGCCTCAAGGATCGAATCTGCGGCGAACGGCGGCGGTACATAGATGCAGCTCGCGGTCGCGCCGGTTGCCGCTTTGGCCTCGGCCACGGTGTTGAAATTGGGCAGGCCGATGTGGGTCGTGCCGCCCTTGCCGGGAGTCACTCCGCCGACCATCTGCGTGCCGTATGCCAGCGCCTGCTCAGTGTGGAATGTGCCGGTCGCGCCGGTCATCCCTTGCGTGATGACCTTGGTCGATTTGTTGACGAGGATGGACATTCAATTCTCCTTTGCGTCATCCCCGCGAAAGTGGGGATCGCTGGCCGGATTGCTGCGCCGTTCGGCCAGCGGTCCCGGGTCAAGCCCGGGACGACGAAATCAACTCAAGCTCGGATCAATCAATCGGCACGCCACCAGCAGTTCTTTAACTGCATCGACGCTGACCTGGAGGCCCGCCTTATCGGCATCGTCTAGCTCGATCTCGATGATCTTCTCGACGCCGCTCGCGCCGATCATCACCGGCACACCGACGTAAAGTCCGTCCAGCCCGTACTGGCCGCTGACATGCGCGGCGCAGGGGAGGATGCGCTTCTGGTCACCCAGATAGGCTTCGGCCATCGCGATACCGCTGGCGGCCGGGGCATAGAACGCCGAGCCGGTGCCGAGCAGCGCAACAATCTCGCCGCCACCGCCGCGGGTGCGCTTCACAATGGCGTCGATCTTGTCCTGGCTGGACAGCCCCATCTTGACCAGATCGGGCACCGGAATGCCGTTGACGGTCGAATAGCGCACCACCGGGACCATCGTATCGCCGTGGCCGCCGAGCACGAAAGTGTTCACATCGCGGACCGAAACTGCAAATTCATCGGCGATGAAATGGCTGAACCGCGCCGAGTCCAGAACGCCAGCCATGCCGACCACCATGTGCTGCGGCAGGCCGGAAAACTCGCGCAGCGCCCAGACCATTGCGTCCAGAGGATTGGTAATACAGATCACGAAAGCGCCGGGGGCGTGGTTCTTGATGCCCTCGCCAACCGCCTTCATCACTTTGAGGTTGATGCCCAGCAGATCGTCGCGGCTCATCCCCGGCTTGCGGGCGACGCCAGCGGTGACGATGATCACATCGGCACCGGCAATATCCTTGTAATCGTTCGAGCCGGTGATCTTCGCATCGAAACCCTCAACCGGGCCGCACTGCGACAGATCGAGTGCCTTGCCCTGGGGGACGCCTTCAACCACATCGAACAGGACGATATCGCCAAGTTCCTTCTGCGCGGCGAGATGGGCGAGCGTGCCGCCGATATTCCCGGCGCCGATTAGCGCGATCTTCTTGCGTGCAGTCGTGGAGGCCATGATCCGACGAATTCCTTCTCGTATCGCAGGCCCTAATCGCGGAACCGCGTTTGGCAAATGGCAAGCTGCATCGTCCAGCGAAGCTGCAAACTGCCCGGCGAAGAACATGCCCTAAGCAAGTGAGCAGGGGATTGCAAGGCGCGAAAAGCAGCGGGTTTCGGTTATTTATGATAATAGTTCGCAATTGCAAAACTGATGTTAAGCGTGGTCATCGGTCCGCGCGGCAGGGGGGTGAATTCAGAATGCTGGCGCGATCAGGCCTTGCCCGTGCCTGTGCGCGCCACCAGGCCAAGCGCCATCCGGCGATCAAGCATGCGGCATAGTCTCAGCCAGTGACGGTAGCTGTCGCGGTCTTCGGCAAGGAGGGCCTGTTCCGCGCAATCGCGGGCCTGCGCAGCCGCGCTTAGGCCATGCTTGGCAAAGTGGAGCAACGCGCTGCGCAACAGCGCCTCATCGATAAAATCGGCGCAATTGTCGTTAGCGGGGCGACCAACCGGGACGGCTGCCAGCCTGCGCCCAAGAATGGTGCTGACGGCGGGGCGAGCGGCAGCGAAATGGATCGTCATATGTGGGTCCGGGCCATGAGGAAGGGCGTAGAGACTCCCTCTAGCGATGCTCCGCTAAGGTTGTGTGTTTGGCTATGGTTGTCCGAACCTTAACATTGATATAGCGGCGAAATTCAGTTGGGCTGGGTGATCCAGCGGCCGCTGTTCTGGTATTCGGGGCGGACGCTGGACTCCTCGGGTAGCTTCTCACCCTTGTAGAGCGCCTCGCCGCCGCGCGCCTGAAGATCCTGCGTGTAGGTTGGGGCAGGGGTCAGGCGGGCAGTGATCGGGCGGACCGGGGCGAAGCCCGCGGCAATTGGGGCAAACGCCTTGCCCTGTGCGGTTTTCAGCCCGGCATCATAAGCGCGTTGCAGCGCGACTGGATCGAGCGCCGGATCCTCGGCGGTAACCAGAGTGGCACTGCGCGGATGCGGTGCGGCCAGCGGCTCGCCGCCGGAATAGGCAAACCGGAAGGCCGCTGGCGAACCGGCCGCGCCGCTAAACCGGTAAAATCGGTGCATCCCGATCGTGCCGAGTTGAACCAGGCTGTCGGCCCAATAGGGGTGGATCTGGATCGTATGGTAATGCGTGGCGAGACCGACGCTGCGTTCAACATAGCCCGACAGCGCCGCGCGGGCCACGCTTTCGGCGCGCATCCAGAAGAAACGGCTGGGAACGCGGGCCAGTGCGCCGTCGCAGGTGAAACTGAACTGGCAGCCGGTGCGGCGTTCCGATCCCTGGAAAACCACCCCGCATACGGTGTTCGGATAGCTGGGATGGGCTACCCGGTTCAGCACCACCTGGGCTACTGCGCGCTGGCCTGCGTCCGCCTCGCTCGCGGCTTCGTAATAGACTGCGGCGGTCAGGCATTGCAGCGCGCGGCTGCGATCAATCCCGCTGTTATCGATCCGAAACGCGCGGGCGACCGGACCGGCCATGGAATCCACAGGGGCGTCCACCGCATCGGAATGCGCTTCGCTGGCCAGCAGCGGGGCATTATCGGGAGCAAGATAATAGAATGCCGAGCCGGGGAAGCTGCCGCTGGCCTGCTCAAACGGCATGGGTTCGATCTGCACTTCAGCATGGCCGGCATTGCCGATATCGAAGCTGCGCCATTCCCCCGGTGCGGCAAAAGCGGGAACAGCGATCGCCGCAAGCAGGATCAGCGCGCGCCTGCCGCTGTGCTTGCGGACCCTGCGACTGGCCAGCGTCTTCGCCCCGCGCCGTGGCAGCCGTGCGGCAAAGTCATGCGGGCGTGGTTCATCAGGGAAGGGGATCGGCTTGGTCATCGGGTCTTTCGCTGTGACTGCGCCTTCGCGCATAACCCGGCTTGGCTTGGGCCGCGCCTGTGCTTTTTGCGCCGTGCCGAAAGGGAACACCCCCACCCGATAGTGTGAAGCGGCTAAGTAAGCGCCGCTTGCCAGATCGGGGGGAGGGGTCTATCCGCCCATCCACGTCATGGGTTGTCCGGTGAAAGCTGGACCTAAGAGGGAAGCGGGTTCCATTCCCGCGCTGCCCCCGCAACTGTGACCGGGGAGTTTGTCCTCCAGATGCCACTGGCCGTCAGGCTGGGAAGGCGGGGGCAAGCATTGATCCGGGAGCCAGGAGACCTGCCGATGACGGTCGTTCCGCAGCCGGGCGGGGTGTACCGGGTGTAAGCAGGAGCTCGCGATTTCGTGCGGGCGGCCTTGCCATGAACGGCATTCGTTCATGTGTGAGGATTATTAATGAAATATCTGTTTTTGCTGAGTTGTTCTTTCATCGTCGCTTCGCCTGCGGCAGCGCAGGAAGCGACTGATAAGATCATCATCGCCGATCCGATCCGCGATGATCTGATCACCGTCGTTGCAACGGGCTTGCAGTCGCGGATCGACCAGACCGGCCAGTCGGTGAGTGTGATCGGCGCGGCTGAAATTGCCGTGATCCAGGGGCCTGACCTGACCCGTGTGCTCGAGCGTTTGCCTGGTATCACCATCACTCGTAACGGCAGCCTCGGCAGTTTTACCGGACTGCGCCTGCGCGGCGCGGATGCCGAACAGCTGCTGGTGCTGGTCGATGGTGTGCGGGTCAATGATCCCTCATCGCCCGGCGGCGGGTTAGACTTTGGCAATCTGCTGAGCGGCGGGATCGCCAAGATCGAACTGTTGCGCGGCTCGAACAGCGTGGTCTGGGGCAGCCAGGCGATTGGCGGGGTGCTGGCGATCACCTCCAAAGCCTTGGACGGCGCCGAAGGCAGCGTCGAATATGGTGCGCATGACAGCCTTGATGCCAGCGCCAGCGCCGGACTGGCGAAGGATCGCTATGCCATCAGTTTGAACGGCGGTTACACCCGCACCGATGGCATCTCCTCCGCTGCCAGCGGCAGCGAGGCGGATGGCTTTCGGCAATGGCGCATCGGCGGGCGCGGGCGGCTTGATCTGGCACCGGGCCTCTCGGCCAATCTTGCCGCGCGCTATGCCGACAGTCAGATCGATCTCGATGGCTATCCGGCGCCACTTTACAATTTTGCCGATACGCCTGAATACCAGAAGACCCGCGAAGCTTCGGGCCGGGCTGGCCTCGCTTATCAGGCGGACGGCTGGCAGCTGGGTGCGGGCTATGCCCTGTCGGATATCCGCCGCGACTATTACGATCCGACTTACGGCACCGCGCCCAGCTATGGCTACAAGGGCCGGAGCGAGCGGGCCGATGTTTCGGGGGGGATGGATCTGTCCGATCAATTCCGCGTGATTTTCGGCGCGGATAGCGAATGGAGCCGTTTCTCCAGCAGCTTCGATGCCGAGCAGAAGGCGCGCCTCTCCAGCACGCACGCTTTGCTGACCTATAATACCGATCGACTCAATCTTGCCGCCGGGGTCCGGCTGGATGATCATAGCCAGTTCGGCAGTGAATGGACTTTTGGGGCCAATGGCAGCTTCTTGGTGTCGGACGATTGGCGGGTCCGCGCCTCCTATGGCGAGGGGTTCAAGGCTCCGACGCTGTATCAGCTGTTGTCCGATTATGGCAACGCTGCACTCACCCCGGAACGCAGCCGCAGCTATGATATCGCGATTGAGCGGGGCGACCGCAATTCCGTCCTGCACCTGGCGCTCACCGCCTTTCGGCGCGATAGCCGCGATCTGATCGATTTCGTCTCGTGCACCAGCCTCAATGTCTGCGCCACCCGGCCTTACGGCACCTATGATAATGTCCGCAGCGCGCGCGCCGAAGGCTTTGAAGCGGAGGCGGATGCAGCGGTCAGCGATCAGCTGCGAGTCCGCGCGGCCTATAGCTACGTCAAGGCGGTCAACCGGACTTCGGGCAATGACCTTGCGCGCAGGCCGCGCCATGGCTTGAGTGTTTCGGGGGACTGGACCACCCCGCTGCACGATCTGACACTGGGTGCCGATCTGCGGCTGGTTTCGGATAGTTATGACGATGCCGGAAACTTCACCTCGCTCGACGGCTATGCGCTGGTGACGTTGCGGGCGAGCCTGCCGCTGACTGACAAGATCGAGCTGTTCGGCCGGGTCGAGAATGTTACCGATGCCAGTTATCAGACCGTTGCCGGATACGGCACCGCTGGCCGCTCGGCCTACGCCGGTGTCAAGGCGCGGTTCTGATGCGTGGTGCGGTGTCCTTGCTGGCTCTGGCTCTGGCGGCTTGCTCGCCCGCGCCGGCCAGCGAGGCACCGCACCATTACCCGACAATCGTCAGCCTTAATCCCTGCACCGATGCGATTCTCGCCGAAGTGGCGGATCCTGCGCAAATTCTGGCGATTTCGCATTACAGCCATGATCCGGCGTCAAGCTCGATAGACCTTACCACCGCCCGGCGCTTTGCCAGCACCGGCGGCACGGTAGAAGAAGTGCTGGCGCTGCACCCTGATTTGGTGGTCTCGGGCAATTTCATGAGTCCCGCCACGGTTGGCGCGCTGGAGCGGCTGGGACTGCGGCTGGAGCAGCTGCCGATTGCTGCCACCGTGGCGGCGAGCGAGATGCAGGTTCGCCAGCTGGCGCGGCTAGCCGGGCACCCTGAGCGAGGTGAAGCGCTGGTCCAGCGGATTGAGGCGGCACTGGCCACCGCCGCGCCGCCACTGGGTTCCGCGCCAATCTCGGCGGTGGTGTGGCAATCGGGCGGAATGGTGCCAGGCGGTGACACACTGATTGCCGGGCTGCTCCGCCGCACCGGCTTTGCCAGCCTCAGCGCGGCACGGGGCATGAAGCAGGCCGATATCCTGCCGCTGGAAGCGATGCTGGCGGATCCCCCGACGCTGATTCTGACAGCTGGGAATGCCCGCGCTGACGAAGACCGGCTGCTCGATCATCCGGCGCTCGCGGCGCTGAAAGGTACGCGCCGCGCGCGGCTCGACCCGTCGTTGCTGTGGTGCGGTGGGCCGACGATTATCCGTGCGGTTGAGCGATTGGATGCGGTGCGGCGAGAGTTGTTGCGTCGTCCCCGGCTTGACCGGGAACCGCTGGCCTCGTCGATGCGAGGGCGGAATGATGAGGCCAGCGATCCCCGCTTGCACGGGGATGACGAACTATTCCAATGACCCGCCCGGTCCTCGTCCTGCTTCTTGCGCTGGCCATCTGCGTACCGTTGTCGTTGCTGGCGGGGCGCGTCTGGATCGATCCGTTTCACCCCGTCACACCCAACGCCGCCGTAATCCTGACCGAGCTACGCCTGCCGCGTGCATTTCTGGCGCTGTGTGTCGGGGCCGGGCTGGGCGCTGCGGGCGCGGCGATGCAGGGCTATCTGCGCAATCCGCTGGCCGATCCCGGGCTGTTCGGGATTGCCCCCGGCGCGGCGCTGGGCGCAGTTCTCAGCTTCTGGACCGGTTATTCCGCCGCACCG
>JANMKT010000103.1:0-46712 GCA_031372185.1 Novosphingobium sp. | reverse complement strand
AAAAACGGGGGAATGGTCGCTTCGCCTACGCCAACCGTACCGATCTCTTCAGATTCGATAAGCGTGATCGCTACTTTTCGGCCGGCACGAAGGCGCGAAAGCGCGGCTGCAGCCATCCAGCCAGCAGTCCCGCCCCCAACGACTATGATATTCTCAATGGCCATCACACTCCACTCTCTTCAAATGTACATAGCGAGATAGCGCAATAGCACAAATTGTGAACGTTCATTTATATCTTGTGAACGCTCCCAATTGCCATTATGCAAGAGGTTGACCGAGGGAATCATACCCCCGGAGCAAAAATGGGGAGGGTCAATTGGCTCTTAAATTCTTTCTCAGTGCGTCACGTTCACAACGCCTCATTGCACTGACGACTGCTTCCAGCCTAGCGTTGTGCGCGTTTGCAGCCCAGCCGGCATTTGCTCAAAGCGCCGATGCAGCTGAAGAAAAAGCCAAACCCGATGAGCAAGCAAGTGTTGAAGACCCAGCAAGTGTTGAAGACAACGCGATCATCGTCACAGGCTTTCGCAAAGCGCTTGAAAATGCACAGGGCATAAAGCGCAGCGCGGACACGTTCGTCGATGTGATCACTGCTGAAGACATTGGCGCTTTGGCCGATCGCTCAGTCGCTGAAGCGCTGCAACGCGTGCCGGGCGTGAACATCTCCCGCTTCGAACAGCGCAACGATCCCGATCGCTTTTCAGTCGAAGGTTCGGGCGTGGCCATCCGCGGCCTGCCCTACGTCGCTTCTTCCCTCAACGGCCGCGACATTTTCTCGGCCAATGGCGGCCGCGAGCTCTCGTTTAACGATATCTCGCCAGAAATGCTGGGCCGGATTGAGGTTTACAAGAACAGCACGGCCGACATGTTTGAAGGCAACATTTCTGGATCTGTCAACCTCGTCACCCGCAAGCCGCTGAATAATCCGGGCCTGCATCTGGCTGGAGCCGTTGAGGGCAATTATGGCGACATGGCCAAGCAATGGTCGCCCGGCTTCTCGGTGCTCGCCTCGAACACATTTGAGACCGGCATCGGAACTTTCGGCCTTCAACTCGCCTATGTGCAGTCGCAACTGGTCACCAAGACTGACGCCTCGCAGATTACTGACCCCTGCTATCGCGCCATTACGCTCGATGGCCCATGTCTTCGCGTGCGCCCGGTCGGCTCGGGTGGCATTGGCGGAACTGCGCAGTACAATGCCTCGAACTTCCCACCTGCAGGAACCGCTTTCGTTCCCAAGGGCGCGGGCGTGCGCACCACCGATCTCACACGCGATCGCAACGCTATTTCGGCGGTCGGCCAGTGGGAAAGCAGCGACGGAAGCGCGCTGTTGACGGTGGAGTATTTGCGTGCGGAAACCGAAGCGACTTTGAATGAATTCTCTGTGCTGGCACTGGTCAACGATGATGGGCTGTTCCCGACGATTGCGCCGGGCACAACACCGGTTTTCGAAGGCAACCAGTTCGTTTCCGGCACTCTGACCCAGTTGCAGCCTTTCACTGGCGGGCGAGGAATTCCAACCGAACTGCTGCGCTTTCAGCGCGAGGATCAGGCGATGACCGAGGATTTCTCGGCCCACCTCAAGCTTAATCCCACCGATCGCCTGCGCTTCAATTTCGAAGTTCAGCATATCAAATCGGACCGGACCGAAGACGGCTTTATCTCGGCCATGCAGACCTACACCGATGTCGCGATCGACAATTCGGGTTCGACGCCGCAAGTCCAGTTCCTTGAGCCCGGGACCACAGGCTCACCTTCAAGCTATTTCAATAACCCGTCGCGGACCTTTTACTGGTTCTTGCTCGACAACAAGGTCCATAACGAAGGCGACCTGACAACCATGAGGGTCGACGCCGAATACGATGTCAGCGAAGAGGGTTTCTTCAAAAAGGCCCGCTTCGGCGCACGCTGGAGCGACCGTCACCGTGTGACGCGCAATGCCAACTTCTCCAACTGGGGCAATCTAGGTGCGCCCTGGACCGGCCGGGGCGGCAACTGGAACTGCGGCGATTTCCAGGCCTTCGGCTGCGGCGGTGCCTATGTTGCTGATTTTCCGGGCTCCGCACAACTCCGCAATCCCTTTGGTGACGGCTTTCAGCGTGGCAACGCGCCGGTTCCTTTGGGCAACGGTTCGGCCTTCTTTTTCGGCGGCGACAATGTTCTTGCGGACTATCTAAGCGGCGCAGTCACCCAGCAGGCCAATGCAATCACAGCGTTCACGCTCTCGCCGAATGCGTGGTTCCCGATTTCGGCGCGAAACAATGCGTTGCCCGGTGGGCCATGGACTGCCGGGGAGATTTCCGACGTCGAGGAAAGCACGTCCGGCGCTTATGCCCGGATCGACTTTGGCGCAAATCTCGGCGGCGAACTTAATCTGAGCGGCAACATCGGCGTTCGGTATGTTGCAACCACAGTGCGCAGCGCTGGTTCAATCAGCTACCCGACTGGCCAGTTCTTCGATGCCCTACCGGGCGGAAACGGCGACGGTGTCGTTAGCGTTGCCGAACTGCAGGCAGCATGCGGCAGAGTCCAGCCGGGACAGGTTGCACCGGGTTATTGCGGCCTCTCACCAGCCCGCCAGGCTGAATTTGCGTCGGTGTTCACGGGCGAAATCGTCCCCGATAACGCCAATATTAAATTCGGGAACTGGCTACCCAGCTTCAATGCCAAGCTGGATTTCGGCAATGGCATGCTAGTGAGGGCGGCAGCATCGAAGGGTATCTCCCGGCCTGACCTGTCTTCCTTTGCAACCGGTGGCGGGATATCCGACAACACAGGTAATCTGCGCGCCGGTGGCACCCTTGCTACAGGACCGCTTTTCCAGATCGGTACTGGCAATCGCCTGCTGCGCCCGATTCAGGCCTGGAATTATGACCTGTCCTTCGAATGGTACTTCGATAAGGTTGGCTCGCTGGCGATATCTGGCTTCCTGAAAAACATCACAGGTATAGTGAACGGCGGAGCAAATGTCCGCAGATTCACCAGCCCAAGCGGTGTGTCGACAGATGTGCTTGTCAACGGGCCGGTCAACAGCGATAGCGCAACGCTGAAGGGTGTCGAAGTCTCGTACCAGCAGACCTACGATTTCTTGCCGGGCATTTTCAGCGGGCTTGGGGCCCAACTGAC
Source organism: Novosphingobium sp. (assembly GCA_031372185.1). Lineage (GTDB taxonomy): Bacteria > Pseudomonadota > Alphaproteobacteria > Sphingomonadales > Sphingomonadaceae > Novosphingobium. Next base: position 43,586 of record JANMKT010000103.1, on the reverse strand, counting down.
TTATACCTATGTGGATGCAGGGGAGTTCAACAACTCTTCGCTAGGTGCCGGACAGAGCCCGTTTGCCGCTGGCTTACCGCTGGCCGGTGTGTCGAAGCACACGATCAACGCGGTCGCCTTCTACGAGAAGGGCCCGCTGGCGATGCGCGTCGCCTATAATTGGCGATCCGAGTTCTTGCAGACGCCGCGCGATGTGATCTTCCCGTTCTCGCCGATCTATGGCGAGAGCACCGGGCAACTCGATGCATCGATTTTCTTCGCCGTGAACAAGCACGTCAAGCTTGGCATCCAGGGCGTGAACCTTCTTGATGAGGTGACACGTACCAGTCAGGTGATCGATTTCGTAGGCACCCGGGCCACTCGCTCAGCCTTCCGGAACGACCGTCGCTACACCTTCCTGGCGCGGTTCGACTTCTGAGCCCCCGCTCCAGCGTGCATCTAAAGAGCGGGCCTCTGTCTCACTGACCGAGGCCCGCTTTTCGTTTGGGGAAGAAACAACTATGCTGTTCGCTTAGACAATGCGCACAGCGCACCGAGGCGATGGATATGAAGGGTGTTAAATCGCTGCTAGTTGGAGCCTGCATGATGGCCTGCCAGGCTCAAGCTGAACCAGTGAGCCAGCCAAGCAACGATCAGTCCCGGTGGAACCTGGTCTGGTCGGACGAATTCGACCAGCCCACAATCGACCGCGCCAAGTGGGGATTAGACGCCGATTGCTGGGGTGGCGGCAATGATGAACGGCAGTGCTATACCGCGAGCAAGCGCAATGCCGCGATCGTGGATGGCAAGCTGGTCATCACCGCGCTGCGCCAGCGATCGACCGGTCCGGCATTACCCAAGGCTGAGCGGCGCGGGGCTTCCGATCCGAATGCTCAGGTTACGCGCGAGTTTTCGTCGGCGCGGCTGACGACCCGGGGCAAGGCCGCCTGGCGCTATGGCCGGATCGAGGTCCGCGCCCGCCTGCCGCAAGGGCAAGGAACCTGGCCGGCGATCTGGATGCTGCCGGAAACGGACAGCTATGGCGCGTGGGCAGCTTCGGGCGAGATCGACATCCTCGAAGCGGTCAACCTTGGCGTGGTTTGTGCTGCCTGCGCAGGCGGACGCGAAGATACGATCCTGGGAACCCTGCATTTCGGCGATAAATGGCCAAACAACCGTTTGGCGAGCACTGAGGTCCACCTGCCCGCCATGCTTGAAGGCTTTCATACCTTCGCGATCGAATGGACTGACCAGCGCATTGTCTGGTCGGTCGATGGCAAGCCCTATGCCAGCCGCGAGGCGAGGGAATGGTCAACGTCAGGTTCGGCGCAGCCCGGCGCGCCGTTTGACCGGGAGTTTCACCTGATCCTCAATCTTGCAATCGGCGGTAAGCTGGCCGAAGGTCGGGGCACGCGAGGCGTTTCACCCAAGGGTTTCCCGAAAAAGCTGGAAATCGACTGGGTGCGCGTCTGGCAGAAGTCATCGCAAGAAACTGCCGCAAGTGCAGGCGTTGCGCACATTGGGGGCGAGTAGAAATGGCAAAGCGTCGCTTGAACCAGCGGATGGGCGGATCGCACGCCGATCCAACCCTTGCCCTCACCGCTTGCTTCAGCGCGCTGCCACGCAAGGCGGCCATTCCTGACGCAATCCGGACTGCTTGAGCAGCGCGATGCGGGGCCGGGGCAAAGTTACCATAATGGACGTGGCGGCTGCGGCGGGGGTTTCCCACCAGACGGTCAGCCGGGTCATCAACAATGGCCCGAATGTGAGTGCCAGGGCCCGCGAAAAGGTCGACACGGCCGTCGCCAAGCTCGGCTATTCGCCCAGCCTGGCCGCGCGCCGGATGGGTGGGTCCAAGTCCTTCCTGCTGCTGGCGCTCAACGACCGGGATCGCACTATCGAAGGCTGGCGGTTGCGCGAAGGGATCGACTGGGTCGACCAGATGCTATTCGGTGGCATGGGGGTTTGCGCTGAGCATGGCTATCGGCTGATCTTCGAGCTGATCGATACCCATAGTGACCAGATCGAACGCGAGCTGACCAGTGCGCTCGATGCGTTACATCCCGATGGGGTGATCCTGACCCCGCCGCATTCGGATAACCCGCAAATCCTGCGGGTGCTTGAGCGTGAGCAAATCCCGGCAGCGCGGATTGGCGGCTTTGCAGAAACTGGCGGCATGGTGATCCGGATGGACGATCGTGCCGCCGCGATCGATGTGGTGGAATATCTTGCAGGTCTTGGCCATCGCCGGATCGCGCTGATTTCCGGCTCGCCCGAATATGCGCTGAGCGAAGAACGGCTGCGCGGCTATCGCGATGCGGTTGCCCGGCTTGGCCTCGATGCCGACGCTGTGCTGGTTGAAACCGGCGACTTTGGTCCGGAATCCGGCAGGACCGCCGCGGTGCGCTTGCTCGCCCTGCCGCGCCCGCCATCCGCGATCATCGCCAGCAGTGACCAGATGGCGCTCGCCGCCCTCTCGGTTGCGCTTGCGCAAGGGCTTGACGTGCCGCGCGATCTGTCATTGGTCAGCTTCGATGGAACGCCGATCGTGCGGATGAGCACCCCGGCGCTGACCTCGATCAACCAGCCGGTGGCCGAGCTGAGTGCGCGGGCGGCCAAGGTGCTGGTCGATCCCACCGGCGAGATGGCGCAGGCTGCGCGGCGCGGGCCGATTGTCGTGCCCCATGCGCTGGAAATTCGCGGATCGACCGCCCCGCCCAGGCAATGAGTAACACTGCCGCGCTGCCGCCACGCGGAGCCGACGAAGACCGGCTGCTGGTCTGCTACGCACTGGCCTGGGCCGGCGGAACGATCGCCTATATGCCGTTCCTCAATCTGCTCTTGCCGCTGCGGTTCAGCGAGCTGGCGGGCGGGCAGGATCTTGGGTGGTTGGGGTTAACCGCCATTCTGGGCGCGATCGCGGCGAGTATTGCCAACATTGCGTTTGGCTGGCTGAGTGACTTGTTTCCCGGGCGCTTGCGCTGGAGCGGCGCAGGCATTGCGGGCCTTGCGCTGGGCTATTTCACGATCGCCAGAGCCAGCACTCCGGCGCTGCTGACCGCCTGTGTGGTGGCGTGGCAATTTGCCGTAAACCTGTATCTGGCCCCGCTTGGCGCATTTGCAGCAGAGCACGTGCCAGACCGCCATCGCGGCAAGCTGGGCGCCATGCTGGCATGGGCGCCGGGTATTTCGGCGCTGGCCTTGCTGGCAATTGCCCAATTGCCAGCAAGCTTCACGATCCGCGTGCTCATAATTCCGGCGATTGCCCTGGTGATGTTTCTGCCTTTGGTGTTTTTGGCGGGAAACAGAAACCGGGCAAGTCCTGATCCCGTCGCGGAATCAGCAACGCATTCTTCACCGCGCGGAACGCTTGCCCTGTTCTGGCTGGCCCGGTTTTTCGTGCAGATCAGCGAAGCATTGTTGTTCGCCTTTGTGTTCTATTTCCTGCGCGATCTGCTGGGCGGCAAGCTTGGCGCATCCGACTATGCCTTGATCAACGCCGGAGTTTTTCTGGCGGCGATACCGGTGGCGCTGGGGATCGGGCTTGCCTCTGATCGCCGCGGCAGACGCAAGGGGCCGCTGCTGGCGATGATCGCAGTTCTGGCGGCCGGTTTTGGAATCATGGGGGCAAGCACCGATCCCACGCTGGTCATCGCCGCCTATGTGCTGTGCGTGATCGGCTCCACCGTGTTCCTTTCGCTCCACTCGGCCTTTGTGATGCAATATCTGCCGCGCCGCGATCGGCTTGGCCGGGATCTGGGTTTCATCAACCTTACCAACACTTTGCCAAGCATCTTTGGGGCACCTTTGGCCTTGCTGGTGGTCCCGGTCTGGGGTTATTCGGGGCTGCTCCTGCTGCTGGCTGTTTCCATGGCGATCCCGGTCGCCCTCATTTCCCGACTTTCTGGCGATTAGGCGCCGATGGTGCTTGCCCCCGGTATAAAGATTTGGCTAAAGATAGTGAACGTTCACAGGAGATGAATTTGCGAGTTTCCAGCCTCTTGCTTGCAACCGCCGCGATGACCCTGATGGGTGGTTGTGCCGCGACCCCATCCGCTCAGCTCGCAAGCCCGGTACCGGCAGTTCTGGCGCCACAATCGCCTGCCGCAACAGCCCATGCCGAGCTGTGGCCGGCCGCTCATAGTCCTGATGCTTTGCGTGACCGGACCAGCGAGCAGTTGATCGACCGGCTGCTTGCTCGGATGACCATTGAACAAAAGGTCGGTCAGATCATCCAGGGGGATATTTCCTCTGTCACTCCGGCCGATATGGCACGCTATCCGCTCGGCTCGATCCTGGCGGGCGGCAACAGCGGTCCATATGGCGACGAACGCGGCTCATCGTCCAAATGGGCGCGGCTGGTAGCCGAGTATCGGTCTGCCTCAGCCAAGGCAATTGTCGTCGATGGGGTGGCGATCCCGACATTGTTCGGGGTTGATGCGGTCCACGGCCACAACAATTTACCCGGCGCAACGGTCTTTCCGCACAACATCGGGCTGGGTGCGGCACATGATCCGGGGTTGATCCGCCGGATTGGTGAAGTTACCGCCGAGGAAATCTCTGCCAGCGGGATCGAATGGACCTTTGCGCCGACGCTGGCCGTGCCGCAGGATCTGCGCTGGGGCCGCAGCTATGAAGGCTATTCGGCCGATCCGGCGCTGGTCGCGCAGTACAGCCGCCAGATGGTGCTGGGGCTGCAGGGCCCGCTGGTCAAAGGGCAGCCCATTCCGGCCAACCACGTGGCATCGACTGCCAAGCATTTCCTGGCCGACGGCGGCACGTTCAGGGGCAAGGATCAGGGGGATGCGCAGCTTGATGAGCGCAGCCTGGTTGCCACCCACGCCCAGGGCTATCCCGCCGCGATCGATGCCGGGGCGCTGACCATGATGGTCTCGTTCTCCAGCTGGAATGGCGCCAAGAACCACGGCAACCGTTCACTGATGACCGATATTGCCAAACAGCGGATGGGCTTTGCCGGGCTGCTGGTCGGTGACTGGAATGGCCACGGCCAGGTTGAAGGCTGCACCAACACCCATTGCCCGCAAGCGATCAATGCCGGGCTCGATCTGTTCATGGCGCCCGATAGCTGGAAAGAACTCTATGTCAGCACGCTGGAGGATGTCCGCGCGAACCGCATCCCGATGGTGCGGCTTGACGATGCAGTCCGGCGGATCCTGAGAGTTAAGGCCAAGCTCGGCCTGCTCGGCAATGTGCGTGCGGTGCGTGATGCACCGGGTGAGATTGGCAGCCCGGCGCATCGCGCCATCGCCCGTGAGGCGGTCGCCAAATCGCTCGTCCTGCTCAAGAACGAAGGCAGTCTGTTGCCGATCCGGCCCGGCACCGCAGTGCTGGTGGCCGGCAACGGCGCGGACAATATGGCCAAGCAGGCGGGCGGCTGGACGATTACCTGGCAAGGCACCGATACCACCGCCCGCGATTTCCCGGCGAGCAAGACGATCTGGCAGGGCATCGCCAAGGCCGTAGCCGAATCCGGCGGCCGCGCGGTGCTCAGCGCCGATGGCAGCTTCACCCAGCGTCCCGACGTGGCGATCGTGGTGATCGGAGAAGATCCCTACGCCGAGTTTCAGGGTGATATCGAAACGCTGGATTACCAGCCGCTTGGAGCCACCGACCTGACCCTGATCCGCAAACTCAAGGCGCAGGGAATCCCAGTCGTCACGGTGTTCCTCTCGGGGCGCCCGCTGTTTACCGGGCCAGAGATCAACGCGTCCGACGCGTTCGTGGCGGCATGGTTGCCGGGCAGCGAGGGCGATGGTATCGCCGATGTGCTCGTGGCCGGCCCCAAGGCGCGCGATTTTGCCGGACGGCTGTCGTTCGCCTGGCCGGCCAATGCCCGCTCGCCGGTCACCAGCCCGGCTTTTCCGGTGGGCTATGGCCTGAGTTACGCCGCGCCAGCACATCTCGGGATGCTCAATGAAGACCCGCAGGTTGAAGCAACCGCGCAGCGCAATGTGGCCCGCTATTTCGCCAAGGGGGCTGTTCTGGCACCGTGGGCGATGTCGCTGGGCGACAAGTCCGGTGCGTTCGAAATGGGCACCCGGGAAGGCCGCAGCCCGCTGGGGCTGGTCACCAGCCGTCCGGTCGATGCCGCTGCGCAGGAGGATGCCAGGCTGATTGAATGGGGTGGCGACGGTTATTTCGAGATATCCGGCCCGGACAGCGATCTACGGCTGCAACTGACCGAAAGTTTCATGCTTTTGATCGAGCTTGATGTCACCCGCCCCGCGGTGGACGAGGTGCAACTGACCACCGATGGTGCGACGGTTCCACTGACCGCACTGGTCAGCCGGCCTGGCGCGGTTACAGTCAAGGTGCCGCTGCGCTGCTTTGCCGATCTGGGCGCCAGCTTCGAGCGGGTGCGTATTCCGCTGAGGATTGCCAGCAAAGGCAAGCTTGGTATTGTCCTCAAGGCGGCCCGGCTTGAACCGATTGGCGAGCCGCTGACCTGTCCACGCTAAGCGAAAAAACAGAATAACTCGGGGAGAATAAACACATGGCAATGGCACCGGCTGTACCGAACAGCACCGATCCGCACGCAGCAGAGCCCGAAGGCGCGCACATCGATGCGCCCGAACTGCGGCTGTTCGTGATGGCATTGTTCTTCATCTTCGGCGGGATCACCAGCCTCAACGATGTGATCATCCCCAAACTGAAAGAGCTGTTCACGCTCAATTACACCCAGGCGATGCTGGTCCAGTTCTGCTTCTTCACCGCCTACCTCGTGATCGGCATTCCCGGCGCGCGGCTGGTCAAGCGGATCGGCTATATGCGGGGCGCAGTGGCGGGCCTGCTAACCATGATGATCGGCTGCCTGCTGTTTATTCCCGCCTCGCAAGGCGCAGCCTATGGCCTGTTCCTGTTCGCGTTGTTCGTGCTCGCCAGCGGCGTCGTGATCGTTCAGGTGGTATCCAATCCGCTGATCTCGCTACTTGGGCCAGCCAAAACCGCGCATAGCCGGTTGACCTTTGCCCAGGCGTTCAATTCGCTTGGCACGACGATCTTCCCGATCGCTGGCTCAATCCTGATCCTTGGCAGCCTCGCCACAATGAACGCCAACGAACTGTCTGGCGCGGCGCTCGATGCTTATCGCACGGCGGAAAGTCAGGCGATTGTCAATGGGTACATGGGCCTCGCCGCAGCACTGGCGGTGGTGGCTGGCGTGGTCTGGCTGTTCCGCAACAAGTTGCCGGAAGAACAGCATGGCGCGAGTTCCGGCTTGGGCGGGTTTGACCTGTTGAAGCGCCCACGCTTCGGCTTCGGCGCGCTGTGCATCTTCCTTTATGTTGGCGCCGAAGTGTCGATCGGCTCGCTGATCGTGAACTATCTGATGCAGGCCGATGTGATGGGGCTGCAAGAACAAGCAGCGGGCAAGCTGATCGGGCTGTATTGGGGCGGCGCAATGGTTGGCCGGTTCATCGGATCGGCAGTGCTGCGCGTCGTCAGCCCGGGCAAGGTTCTGGCCAGCGTCGCAATCGGCGCGATCGCCTTGATCCTCCTTTCCGCCAATACCACGGGTACCTTCTCCGGTTACAGCCTCTTGGCGATCGGACTAGTCAATTCGATCATGTTCCCGACAATCTTCTCGCTTGCCTGCGAACGACTTGGCGGCCGGGCAGCGGATGGTTCGGGGATCATCAATGTGGCGATTTTCGGCGGTGCAGTTATTCCGCTGCTGACCGGAGCGATCGCTGATATCAGCGGCAGCCTGGCGGTTGCGCTGACCCTGCCTGCGCTCTGTTATGGAGTAATCGCAGCTTTCGGGGTGTTTGCCCGGCGGCCAGCTGAGGCCGCCGCCTGATTATCGCAGAACCTTCGGTGATCCTGAGCCCATGAATGGCCCGGTTCGCAGAGCTGCGGAATTGCGCCATTCCAAGCCCATAGACAGCGCTAAACAAATTGGTGTAATGGACCATCATGTCCGAAAAATCGGCATTGGCTCGCACATTTAAAACCGAGCATAGATAGTGAGGGAATTTTATGAAGAATTTTCTGCACCTGCGGGTGCTTCAAGGCGTTCTGCTGACCAGTTCGGCGATCGTATCGACTATGGTAATTCCAGGCGTCGCGCTTGCGCAAGAGGCAGCAGCCTCTGACGAAGCCACATCTGAGAGCATTATTGTTCTGGGAACCCGCCGGACCGATCGCACCGTCACCGACTCCGCCTCACCGGTGGATGTTATCAGCTCCGCTGAACTCAGCGCGCAGCCTGCGGGCAACATGCTCGATGCGGTCAAGAACATCATTCCCTCATTCTTCGTCGGACAGAACTCGATCTCGGACGCCTCGACATTCGTGCGCGCACCTTCGCTGCGCGGCCTGCCCGCCGATCAGGTGCTGGTGATGCTCAACGGCAAGCGCTACAACCGTTCGGCGCTGGTCCAGGTTTACAACGGTGGCGACACCGGCCTGTCATTCGGTTCGCAAGGCGCAGACATTTCAGCCATTCCCTCGATCGCGATCAAGAACCTTGAAGTTCTGCGCGATGGTGCGACTGCGCAATATGGTTCGGACGCCATCGCCGGCGTGCTCAACTATGGCCTGCGCGATAATGACGGATTTGAACTGGTAGCCCGTTATGGCCAGTACAACGATCATGGCGATGGCAAGAGCTATCAAATTGCCGGCAATGTTGGCTTCAAGATGGGCGACAGCGGCTTCATCAACCTTTCGGGCGAATACAACAAAGATGGCCAGACCAGCCGCGGTGCCACCCGTCCGACCGCTGTTGCGTTTGCGACCGAGAACCCGACGCTGGCCAGCCAGCTGCCGCATTATCCGCTGCCGGCCCAGATCTGGGGCAATTCTCCCAGCGAAGGCTACAAATTCGTGCTCAACGCGGGCTTCGATGTAACCGACAGCGCCAAGGTTTACCTGTTCGGTAACCTTGCACACAGCAAGGCCGATCAAAGCTTCAACTTCCGTTCGTCACTACAGGGGACGCGGCCGTTCACCGATACTGCAGGTGTTGTGCACAACCTCGGTGGCCGCTCGTTCTTCCAGCATCCCTATTATCTGACCCAATGCCCCGCCGGCAGCACAACCTGCACTGCTGGTGGTTATGTTCGGGATACAAACGTCTTTAATCTGACCTCGATCTACCCAGCCGGTTTCACCCCGCGCTTTGTTGGTGTCACCGATCAGGCTTTTGGGACGGTTGGCTTCAAGGGCAAGACCGAGGGTGGTTTCACCTACGACCTGTCCGCATCGCTCAGCCGCAACTCGCTCGATCTGTCGATGTATAACTCGATCAGCCCGTCCTACGGCAAGGCTTCGCAGACCAGCTTTGAATTTGGCAAGCTGATCCAGAAAGAGTTCAACGCCAATCTTGACCTGACCTATGAAGTCGATGGCGGCTTTGCCAGCCCGATCACGGTTTCGGGTGGTGCTGAATTCCGCCGCGAAAGCTACACCGCAACCGAAGGCGACCCGCAGTCTTATGGCGCTGGCCCCTATGCGCTGGCCCATCCGCTCTTCACAAACAATGGTGATGGCACTTATACAGCGACGGGCACATTCACTGCAACCGAAAGCCCGGCTGCAAGCGGTTATGGCGGCACCAGCCCGACCTATGCCGGTACCAATAGCCAGAAGAGCTATGGCGCTTATCTGGGTCTCGAAACCGACCTTACCAAGCAGTTCACCGTGGGCATGGCTGCGCGCTATGAGCATTATGACAGCTTCGGCGATGCCTTTGTAACCAAGCTCAACGGCATTTACCACGTCAGCGATACCTTTGCGCTGCGCGGCACTGTCGGCACCGGCTTCCACGCTCCGACCCCTGGCCAGAGCAATACACAGGTCCTGACCACCAACTTTGTTGCGGGCAATTCGGTGCAGACCGGTACTTTCCCGGTAACCAGTGCGGTGGCCCAATACTTCGGTGCCAAGCCGCTCAAGCCTGAAAAGTCGACCAACTATGGCCTGGGCTTTGTGTTCGAGCCGACCAGCGCGCTGACGCTGACGGTTGATGCCTACCAGATCAAGGTCAGCGACCGGATCTTCATCTCGAAGACATTCAAGGTTATAGCTACGGATATCATCGCTCTCCCCGAACTGGCTTCGGTTGGCATTGACGGTGAGGTTCAGTACTTCACCAACTCACTCAACACCACGACCAAGGGTGTCGACGTAGTGGGTAGCTATCGGACAGATCTTGCCGACGGCAAACTCAATCTGACGCTGGCCTACAACTACAACAAGAACAAGGTGACCAAGTCCGATCCGGCAGCGATCGGTCGTAGTCAGATTATCGATGCCGAGAATCTGGCACCGCATCACCGGCTCAACTTGCAGGCCAACTGGATCATGGGCGACTTCTCGCTCAATGTTGCTGAGCATTATTACAGCAGCTGGCGCGCAGAGAGCGACTATCCTTTGCTTCCTGCCAGCCAGCAGACGCCTACTACTCCGCTGGGTCAGCTGTTCGGAGCAAAGTTCACCACCGATCTTGAGGCAGGCTACACCTTCATGGAGCACTTCACGCTGAGTGCTGGGGCGAACAATCTGTTCAACACCTACCCGGACAAGATCGCCGCAACGATTGCAAACCCGATCTACCCAGTGACCGGCAGCACCAGTGACGGCCAGATCTATCCGCGCAACGGTGGTCCCTTCGGGATGAACGGCGCGTTCTATTATGCCCGGCTCCGCATCAAATACTAAGTTGCCGAACGGCTAAAATCAGGGGCAGGCAAGTTTCGGCTTGCCTGCCCCTTTTTTGTTTGGGACTGGCGGGCTTGCCCGTTTCGCCAAAGGAAGAATTCATGCGGTTCTGGAAAACAGTGCTGAGCGCGCTCTTGGCGCTGTCTCTGGGTGTGCAAGGGGCGCTGGCGGCCTCGCCGGTTCCGGTGAGCGCGGAACACGGCATGGTCGTATCCGCGCATCGGTTGGCGTCCGATACCGGCGTGCAGGTGCTGAGGCAGGGCGGTAATGCGATCGATGCGGCGATTGCGGTCGCCTATGCCTTGGCGGTGACTTTTCCGGAGGCCGGCAATCTGGGTGGCGGCGGCTTCATGACGGCCCGCTTTGCCGATGGCCACACCACTTTCATCGATTTCCGCGAGACGGCGCCGCAGGCTGCAACCGCGAACATGTATCTCGGCGCGCAGGGCCAGGTGATCCCGCTGCTCAGCACGCGCGGCTACCTTGCGGTCGGCATTCCGGGGACCGTGGCCGGGCTTGAGCTTGCCCGGATCAAATACGGCACCCTGCCCCGCACGGCGCTGATGGCTTCTGCGATCCGGCTTGCGGGCCAAGGCTTCGTGCTCGATCAGGGCGATGCTGATATGCTTAATGAGGGAGCTGACGATTTCCGCAAGGATCGCCCCAGCGCCGCCATTTTCCTCAATCAGGGCAAGAGCTGGCAGGCCGGTGATCGGCTGGTTCAGGCGGACCTGGCCAGATCGCTGCGGCTGATCGCCAAAGGGGGCGCAGATGCCTTTTACAAAGGCTCGATCGCGGCCCGGATTGTCGCTGCCTCGGGCCGCAATGGCGGGATCATGACCGCCGCCGATTTCGCCGCCTATAAGGCGCGGGAGCTGGCCCCGCTCGAATGCGATTACCGCGGTTTCCAGATCATTTCCGCGCCGCCGCCAAGTTCAGGCGGGGTGGTGCTGTGCGAGACTTTGAACATCCTCGAGGCCTATCCGATTGGCGACCTTGGCTTTCATTCGGCGCAGGGCGTGCATTACACGGTTGAGGCATTGCGGCGCGCCTATCATGATCGCAACCTGAAGCTCGGCGATCCGGCATTTGTCCGCAACGATGTTTCGCACCTCACCGGCAAGGCCTATGCCGCCAGTCTGCGGGCCGGGATTTCCGCATCGACTGCAACCCCATCGGCCAGCCTGTCAGGGGCGGATTTCGGCCACGAAGGCAGCAACACAACTCATTTTTCGATTGTCGACAAGGCTGGCAATGCCGTCTCCCTCACCTACACTCTCAACGATTGGTTCGGTGCGCGGGTGACGCCTGAGGGCACCGGCATTATCCTAAACAACGAGATGGACGATTTTTCCGCCAAGCCGGGCTCGCCCAACATGTATGGGCTGGTTGAGGGCGCCAACAATGCGATCGCGCCCGGAAAACGCCCGCTCAGCTCGATGTCGCCGACGATCGTCACCCGCGCGGGCAAGCTGTTCATGGTGGTTGGAACACCCGGCGGAAGCCGTATTCCGACCGGTGTATTGCAGGTCATGATGAATGTGATCGACTACAAGATGCAGCTGCAGGAAGCGGTAGATGCGCCCCGTATCCACCATCAATGGCTGCCAGATGTCATTTCCTATGAGCGCAATGGGCTGAGCGCTGATACGATCGAGGCGCTCAAGGCCAAGGGTCATCATTTAAGCGAGATCGAATATGGCAATCACATTACCGCGATCCTGGTCGGAACACCCGGACTGGGGCAACCGCCGCTGGGCCGCAACACGCTGTATGGATCAATCGATCCGCGGCTCAATCTTGGCACGGTTGCCGGATACTAGACGGGCATGAGCGACTTTCAGTGCCGCATTGCGACCGAAGCCGATCTGGAGCGGCTCAACGCGCTGATGGCGCGGGCGATCGCGCAGCTGCAAGGCGATTTTCTGAGTCCGCAAGAAATCGATGCCAGCCAGCATGTCATGGGGCTGGACACTCAGCTGGTTCGCGACGGGACATATCTGCTGGCTGAGGCCGATGGAGCGATCGCCGGCTGCGGCGGCTGGAGCTGGCGCTCGACGCTGTATGGCGGCGACACCAGTGTGGTCGCGCGCGAACCCTATGCGCTGGATCCGGGAACCGATGCGGCGCGGATCCGGGCAATGTACACCGATCCCCAGTTTGCCAGGCGCGGGGTTGGCCGCCAGATCCTTGGCGCTTGCGAGGATGCGGCGCGGGCCTCTGGGTTCAGGAAGGCCGAAATGATGGCTACGCTGGCTGGCGCTGCGCTTTACCGGACATGCGGCTACCACGAGATCGAACATGTCCGCACCGAACCGATCGCGGGCGTGGTGGTGCCAATGATCCGGATGGGCAAGTCGCTGTAGAGTCTTTGTTTCCGCGCGATTTGTTGCCAAAAACCGGTGCCCACTTTTTCGCATCGCGCTGTAGGGAGGCTGTTGTGGCTAAGGGAACGCGGGCAACAAAACTGTTGGAGCAAGCCGGGATCGCGTTCACTGCGGTCGCCTACGATTATGATGCCACCTCGCGTTCACGCGGCCTGCAAGCGGCCGAGTCGCTGGGTGTGGAGCCGGAGCGGGTCCTCAAGACGCTGTTAGCGCTGGTCGACGGACGCCCGGTTTGCGTGATTGTGCCATCAGATCAGGATGTTGCGATGAAACGCCTGGCTGCGTCGCTCGGCGGCAAATCTGCCCAGATGATGCCGCCAGCCGATGCTGAGCGGATCACCGGCTACCGGATTGGCGGGATCAGTCCGTTCGGCCAATTGCGCCAGTTGCCGACCGTGATCGAGGCGCGGGCGCTGGCCCACCCGCTGGTGTTCATCAATGGCGGCCAGCGGGGCTTGCAACTGCACCTCGATCCGGCCTGTATCCTGCGCCTCCTCGGTGCCATGCCAGCCGACCTGAGCGCGTAGTTTAGCTATTCGCGGAAGGCGTTCTCGCTCAGCCGGGTGATCGGCGTAAACAGGTACGACAGGATCGAGCGCTTTTCGCCCAGCACGCTGACATTCGCCACCATCCCGGTGCCGATCGGCAGCTTGCGCCCGGCCCGATCGCGCAGGATCGAAGTGGTTTGCACTTCGACCGTATAAAAGCTCTCCCCGGTCTTTTCATTGACCAGCGCATCGGGCGAGATCGAAGTGACCTGACCATCGAGTTTGCCAAAAATAGCCGAATTATAGGCGGTTAACTCGATCGTCGCCTTCTGACCCGGCCGGATATTGGCGATGTCAGAGGGCCGAACCATCGTTTCAACGAACAACGCCTCTTCCGAAGGGACAATTTCGGCGATCGGCATGCCGGGGGACACCGAGCCGCCGATCGTGGTCACCAGCACCCGGTTGATCTTGCCCGACATCGGCGCGCGAATCGTGGTCCGGTCGACCCGGTCAGACAGCGCCGGCAAAGTCTGTTGCTGCGCGGAAAGCTCGGCCTGGGCTTGGGCCAATTCCATGCCCGCCCGGCTCATCCAGTCGCTCCGCCCCTGCGAGGTAGAGGCGCGCGCTTCGGCAACGCCTGATTGCGCGCGGGCAATTGTGGCCTGGGCGGCGGCGACTTGACTGGTCGCAACGCTCAAGGCGTTCTCCGCCTTGATCAGGTCCATTCGCGAAACGATCTGCTGGGCGGCCAACGGGCGCATCATCTCGGCCTCGCTGCGCGCGGCGACAACATTGGAGCGTTGAACTTCAAGCATCGAGCGCGCTTCGGAAACCGCACGTTCAGCCTGAGCCACCCGCGCATTGCCAGCCGCCAACAGTCCCTGAAGCTCGGCCGTGCGCGCCCCATGCAGTGATTGCTCGATCGCAACCTGGCTTGACGAAACGCCGCCATAGCTGGGCGCGGTACCGCGAACCTCGGCACTGAGGCGTGCTACCTTGGCTTGCAGCGCTTCAACCGATGCGGTCGAGCTGCCAAAGGCGGCACCGCTGATCTTGGGCGAGAGGCGGACCAGAATGTCGCCCTTTTTTACGGTTTGACCGGGCTTGACGAGGATCTGTTCGATCACCCCGCCTTCCATATTCGAGACGACTTGGAGTTTCGAACTGGGCACTATCCGGCCCATCCCCCGCACCGTCCGATCGATTTCGGTCAAGCCGGCCCATATGAAAAATATCAGAAAGAAGCCCCCGATGATCCACAGGATCAGATTGGCGGATTTCTTTGCGGCAAAATCTGGTTCGCCGAGATCAGCTTCATCGCCGTTCAGATATTCGGTCAATTGGGTCATGGTCTATCTCGCTGGAATCTGAGTGACCCGACGGGTGATCTGGTCGGGCTTGCCATCCAATGCGACACGGCCGCGGGCCAGCACAATAACCCGGTCAACCAGCGCCAGCATCGAGGGGCGGTGGGTAATCAGCACCAGCGTCCGGCCTTCGAATTCGCTGCGCAGGTTCTGCAACATCCGGGCCTCCGTTTCGGTATCGACCGAGGAGGTTGGCTCATCCAGAATGATGATCGGTGGCTTGCCGACCAGCGCCCGCGCCAGCGCAATCGACTGCCGTTGCCCCCCCGATAGTCCATCGCCGCGATCCGCCAGAACCAGATCATAACCATTGGGCATCTGCGCAATAAACTCATGCGCCAGGCTGATCTGGGTAGCGCGGAGCATTTCTTCGTCATCATGATCATCCCGGCCAAGCAGGATGTTTTCCCGGATCGTGCCGGTCATCAGGACATTATCCTGAAACAAGGCACCGATTTTGGAGCGGAGCGATTTTGGGGCAAGTTGGCGAATATCGGTGCCATCGACCAGCACCAGCCCGCTGGAAGGCGGATACAGCCCGATCAGCAGCCGCGCGATGGTTGATTTGCCAGACCCGATCGGGCCAATCAACGCGACATGCTCGCCCGGCTTGATCCGGAACGATACGCCGGTCAGTGCCAGCTCAGGTGCGTTCGGGTAGCGGAAATCAACGTCGCGAAATTCAATTGCGCCCTGCAAATTGCGCAGTTCAAGCCCGCTGCCGGCCGGCCCTTCGGGGGGTTGCTCCATCATCTTGTTGATCTGGGCATAGGCAGTTCGCGCCCCGTTGATCCGGGTCAGCAAATGGGCAATCGTCGAAAGCGGCGCCACTGCGCGTCCGGCCAGGATCGAGCAGGCGATCAACCCGCCCATCGTCAACTGCCCACTGGCAATCGCAAAGACCCCGAAAATCACCACGCCGGTATAGGCCAGCGTCTGCATGCTGCCGGCCATATTGATCGAGATGGTGGAGACCAGACGCTGGCGCAGTGAAGACCCGGCGTGGCCGACCACCGCCTTGTCCCAGCGCTCGCTGAGCATCGGGCCGGCGTTGGCGGATTTGACCGTCTCCAGGCTGCCGATCGTTTCAACCAGCACCGATTGCTTGCCCAGTGCTTCGCCCAGCGTTTCGGCCGAAAGTTTGCGCATCACCGGCTGCGTCGCCAGCGCGGTCAGCACCACCAGCGGGATCAGTGCCATCGGCACGAACACGATCGAGCCGCCGATCAGCCAGATCACAATCAAAGTGATGATGATAAACGGCATATCGACCAGCGCCGTCAGCGTGGCCGAAGCAAAGAAATCGCGCAGTGTTTCGATTTCGCGGACCAACCCGGCCAGGCCGCCGGTCGAACTGCGACCAAGATCGAGCCGCATGTCGAGGATCTGCTGGAAGATCGTCTTGCCAATGTCGCGGTCAATCCGCGCACCGGCGACATCGACATAATAGGCCCGCAACAGTTTGAGCACGAAATCGAACATCACCACGATAATCAGACCGATGGTCAGCGCAACCAGCGAATCCGTCGCATTGTTGGGGACAATGCGATCATAGACCGTCATCGTGAAGAGCGATGTAACCAGCGCGAAAAAGTTGATCATAGCCGCCGCAAAAGCGACCTTCAGGTAGATTGAGCGGTTTTTGCGAAGCGGGCCCGCAAGCCACGGCGCTATTCGGCCCTTGGGAAGTTCGACATCTGTGTACGAAACCAAGTCTTGTCCCCTGAAATGATTTGGCGCGTTTCATACCCTGGCCGCGTAAAGGTCAATCTGTTTTACCTTGTTTTTGGCGTTTGCGGCGCGCAGACTATGCCCTTGAACTGACAGGATAAGCGCATAAAACCGGAGTTAACGATGAAATGTTTCGCCTATCTCCTGGCAGCTGCGACCGTTTTTCAAGGCGGGTTTTCCGAAACTGCGGTGGCCCAGAGCAGCCCGTTAAGCTTGCCCCAGGCCGTGGCAATCGCGCTGGAACGCAGCGCCGAGCTGGGTCAGTCGGAACAGCGCGTGATGGCGGCAGAAGCGGTGCGCGATCAAGCCAGGCGGGAATGGCGGCCCAAGCTGAGCGCCGAGGGCGTGGCCGGGATCCGGCGGCTTGAAAACGAAACCCGGATCAATCTGGGCATATCCAACCGCAACGAATATCCGCTCTATGGCGCGCTGACGGTTGAACAACCGCTGTTCGACATGGGCCGCCGGGGCAATGCCATAAATGCCCAGAAGGCGAGGCTGGTGGCCGCACTCAGCAACAACGATCAGGTCGCTGAGGCGTCCACCTATGGGGTCGCCCGGGCCTATCTCCAGGTGCTGCTGTATGAGCGGCAGGCGATCGCGGCGGCAGACAATCTGGCGTTTCACGATGCGATGGCCACCGACATGCGCGAAGGGGTGGCAAAGGGCGCGATGAGCATTTCAGAGCGCCAGCAGGCCGATGAACGGCGTCAGTTGGCCCGGATCCGCCTGGCTGATGCCCAAAGCGACCTGCAGACCGCGCGCAACGAGCTAACCGGGCTGATCGGGACCAGCTCCGCTGCCCTGATCATGCCCGAAGGCCAGGTCGGCACGCTTCCCGCCACGCTTGAAGAGGCGGTGTCGGTAGCAGAGGTCAACGATCCCAAGGTCAAGGAAGCCGAAGCCGTCTACACCGCAGCCGAGGCCTTGCGGCGCCGGGCCAAAAGCGATGGCGGGCCAAGCGTCGATTTGAGCGGATCGGCTCGGGCCGGCAGTGATTTCGACGGCTATCGCGGGCAAACCAAAAGCTATCAGGCTGTGGCAACGCTGCGCTGGGCGTTTTTCGACGGCGGGGTAAATGCGGCGCGGGTGCGCGAGGCAGAGCACCGCGCCGAGGAAGCCCGGCTGGCGCTGGTCCAGGCCCAGCGCGATAGTGAACGTCAGATCCGCGATGCCTGGCAAAAGCTGGTCACCTGGCGCCAAAAACTGGACGAGCAGGACGCCCGCGTGGTCATCGCCAGCGATGTCCAGAAATCCTATCGCGCGCAGTTCGGGATCGGACGACGCTCGCTGCTGGATCTGCTGGATGCCCAGAACGCGCGCTATGGTGCGGTTATCGATGCCGAAATCGCCCGGGTCAGTGTCCGGCTCAGCGAATATGGTCTGCTCGCCCAGAGCAACCGGCTGCGCGAGCATTTCGGGGTTGCTGCACAGCTGCCCGGGGCCGGGGTCTACGGGCCGAGGTAATCGAGATAATTTAGGCCGCCACGCTTTCCAGAACTTCGCTGACTTCCAGCCAGGCAGCTTCGGCTGCCTTGACCAGCCGGGTGGTTTCCGCCCGGTGCTTCATCAGATCGGTCATGTTTTGCTTGGCCAACGCCGCATCGGCGGCCGCAGGATCGAACATCGCCAGATCAATCGCGCTGAGCAGCGCGGTCAGCCGTTCCAGATCGGCTTCAACCTGCCGCGCATGTTTGCGCAGCGCCTGACCCTTTTCGCGGGCCTCGGCATTGGCCTTGCGCTGGTCCTTCTTGTTGAGCTTGGGCGCGCCGTTCGGGCCGTCCTTGCGGGAGCTGGCCGGCTCCTTGGCCAGTACGAAGGTAATGTAATCCTCGATCGAGCCGTCAAAGTCGCGGGCGGTGCCGCTATCCACCAGCACCAGCCGGTCAGCGGTCATTTCCAGCATGTGCCGATCGTGGCTGACGATCACCACCGCGCCTGTATAATCGTTGAGCGCCTGGATCAGCGCCTCCCGCGCATCGACATCGAGGTGGTTGGTCGGCTCATCCAGGATCAACATATGCGGCGCATCGCGGGTGATCAGCGCCAGCGCCAGCCGTGCGCGCTCGCCGCCAGACAGCTTGCCCACCTCGGTGGTCGCCTTCTGGCCGGAAAAGCCGAAGCGCCCAAGTTGCGCGCGGACCGCCCCGGTGGTCGCCCCCTTCATCAGCACCGACATATGCTGAAGCGGGGTCTCCGAGCGGTCCAGCTCTTCCACTTGATACTGGGTGAAATAGCCGACCCGCATCTTCGAGCTGGCCTGCATTGCCCCGTCCATTGGCTTGAGCTGCGCCGCCAGAAGCCTTGCCAGCGTAGTCTTGCCATTGCCGTTGCGGCCCAGCAGCGCGATCCGGTCATCGGGATCAAGCCGCAGGTTGAGACGGCTGAGGATCGGGGTGTCGGTATAACCGACCGAGGCCAGATCGAGCGTAATCAGCGGCGGGCGCAGCTCATCCGGGCTCGGGAAATCAAAGCTGAGCGAGGGATCGTCGACCAGCTCGGCAATCGGCTGCATCCGGGCCAGCGCCTTAGCGCGCGACTGGGCCTGCTTGGCGGTCGAGGCGCGGGCAGAGTTTTTGGCGATATATTCCTGCAAATGCTCGCGCTGGGTCTGCTGCTTGGCCCGGGCCGAGGCGATCTGGGCCTGGCGTTCGGCGCGCTGCCGCTCGAACGCATCATAGCCGCCGGGATAAAGGGTCAATTTGCCAGCCCCGAGGTGGAGGATGTGATCGACCACATTGTTGAGGAAATCACGCTCATGGCTGACCAGCAGGATCGTCGCCGGATAGGACTTGAGGAAGTCCTCCAGCCACAGCACCGCTTCCAGATCGAGGTGGTTCGACGGCTCATCCAGCAGCAGCAGATCGGGCTGCGAGAACAGCAGCGCGGCCAGCGCGACGCGCATCCGCCAGCCGCCGGAAAAACTTTCGAGCGGCTGATGCTGGGCTTCCTCGTCAAAGCCCAGCCCGACCAGGATCCGCGCGGCGCGGCTGGGGGCGGAATGGGCCTCGATCGCAATCAGCCGCTCATGCACATCGGCCAGCCGGTGCGGATCATGGCTGACCTCGCTTTCGATCATCAGCGCGGCGCGTTCGATATCGGCAGCCAGCACGGTTTCAAACGGCGTCGAATTACCTCCGGGTGCGTCCTGGGCAATATACCCAAGCCGGCTACCGCGCGGCATATCGACCGAGCCAGTATCCGGCTCGAGCATTCCGGCGATGACCCGGATCAGCGTGGACTTGCCCGCGCCATTGCGCCCGATCAGGCCGATGCGCCCGCGCGGCGGCAGATTGGCGGTGGCGCCGTCAAGGATCGTGCGCCCACCAAGGCGGACCGTAATGTCAGAGAGATTAAGCATGGCGCGCGCCTAGAGGGATTCTGCGCAAAAGGGAACCGGCTTCGCGGCCTGGGCTAATTCTGCCCGAAAATCGGCTTGGGCCGGTGCCGCCAGTGCCGCGCGGGTTGCGCCCACCGGCAGGCAATGCGAGGAAATGCACTTTGCTTGATGGGCACCCAGATCAGCACACCCTTGCGCCGTCCGGCCATTCGCCGCAATGATAACCGCGCAGCGCGGGGGAAATGATGTCAGCTACCAAAACCCCTATGCCCGCGCTCACCGCTCCGCCGCTTCGGCTTGCCATCGGGATTACCGGACACCGCGAAACCAACCCGGCCTTTGCCGCCAATCGCGATGCGATTGCCGCGACCCTGGCGGCCCTGTTTGCGGAGTTTGATCAAGCCGCAGGTGCGGTCCGGCCGCGCTTGCACAGTCTGCTCTCCAACGGCTCAGACCTGGCGGCGGTTGAGGCCGCCTTGTTGCTTGACTGGCAGATTTCCGCACCCTTGCCGTTCGGTCTCGATCTCAACATCGCGATTAATGCGATGCCCGCCACCGCCGACGAAGGCCGCAAGCTGCTCGACGGCGACCGGCGGGGCACCTCGCCCGCCTTTGACCGCGCGCGCCAGATCGCCAAGCTGGCCGCGCAAGCCGAGCGGTTCGAACTGGCCGAAGCGGATGAGCTGATCGCCGAGCTGTTCTTTGCCTCACTCAATGCCCCCGATGACCTGACCGCGCATCAGGCCTGGTCAACCGCGGCCTCAGACCGGGCGGCGCTGGCTGGCCGGGTAATGATCGAGCAATCAGACCTGATCATTGCGATCTGGGACGGCGAGACTCCCGGGATGACCGGCGGAACCCGCCACACAATTATTGCCGCGCTTGAACAAGGCGCACCGGTGGTCTGGATCGATGCCCGCTGCCCGCAAGGCTGGCACATCCTCGATGGGCCGGAAATGCTCGCCGATCTGCCCGAGGCGGCCGCGCGCGCGCCCCATGCCTCACGCGCGGCACTGCGCAAGGTCATTGCCCAGGCGCAAGGCGCCGATCGCGCGGATGGCGGAGAGAATTTCGGCACTGCCGCGTGGCGCACCCGCAGCCGCCGCCGGTTTCATGCCTATCGCCGGATTGAGGCGCTGTTTGGCGCGGTTGGCCTCAGAAAGCGGCTGGCACGGCTGCAACAGCGCTATGAACGACCCGAAGAGATTGCCGCCGGATCAGGGGCAAGCTTGCTCGCAGCAGCGATGGACCTGCCCGGCGGTGACGCCCGGATGGTCGCCGAAATTGAAACCTCGATCCTGCGCCGTTTCGCCTGGGTCGATGGCCTCTCGACCTATCTGTCCGATGCCTATCGGGGCGGGATGGTCGCCAGCTTCTTGTTGTCGTCGCTCGCGATCATCGGCGGAATTGCCTATTTGCCGTTCGTCGATATCAGCTGGAAGTGGCCCTTCGCCTTGTTCGAGTTCCTGCTGCTGGTCGGTATCCTGGCGATAACCGCGATCGGCAATCGCCGCAGCTGGCACAACCGCTGGTTCGAAACCCGCCGCGTCGCGGAATATCTGCGCCATGCCCCGATCCTGCTGCTGCTGGGCGTGGCGCGGGCACCGGGCCGCTGGCCGAGCGCGGCGCGAACCACCTGGCCCGAGTTTTATGCCCGCAGCCTGCAACGCGAAATCGGCCTCCCGCGGACCCGGCTGGACGAACCCTATCTGCGCGCCTTGCTCGGCAATTTGCTGCGGCCGCATGTTATCGCCCAGCGCGATTATCATCGCAGCAAGGCCAACCGGCTCGCCCGCGCCCACCATAGCCTCGATCGCTTGTCACAATTGTTCTTCTTCCTCGCGGTCGTTTCGGTGGCGAGTTATCTTGGTATTGTGATTTCTGCCCGGCTGGGCCTGGTCCCGCACGCAGTCGATCATGCGGTAGCCAAACCGCTGACCTTCCTTGGGGTCTTGTTCCCGACGCTGGGCGGCGCATTCGCCGGTATCCGCTATTTCGGTGATTTTGAACGCTTCGCCGCCATTTCTGAAGTGACCGCCGAAAAGCTCGAAGCGATCGAACGACGCATCACCCGGCTGATGGCCGCCCGGCGCGGAGGATTGAACTTTGCCCGGGTCAGCAGCCTCGCCCACGCAACCGATGATGTGGTGGTGAGCGAGATCGAGAGCTGGCAGGCGGTATTTGGCGGCAAGCACATAACCGTGCCGGTGTAGCTGGGCTCGGCTTGGTTCGAATATTGGTTTCCACTGAAACCAGTGTTAGAGAGCGATGCCATCCAAGGAGAGTCTCCCCCGTGCCTGCCCCGCTTGATCGCACCGCTTTACGGAATGCTTATCGCCTTGACGAGGAGGCCTGTATTGCCGAGCGGCTGCGCGCAGCAGCGCCTGCCGCCGCCGTCCATGCTGAAGCCAGCCGAATTGCCGCCCGCCTGGTCAAGGGCGCGCGGGCGCACAAGGCTGGCGGGCTCGATGCATTCCTGCAAGCCTATGGCCTCGCCACCGACGAGGGCATTGCCCTGATGTGCCTCGCCGAGGCGCTGCTGCGGGTGCCCGATGCCGCCACCGCCGATGCGCTGATCCACGACAAGCTGGCCGGAATCGACTGGTCCGGTCACCTGGGGACCAGCGATTCAACCTTCGTCAACGCCGCCACTTTCTCGCTGATGCTAACCGGCCGGGTGCTGGAACAGCGGCGTGATGCTGCGGATGGAATGGGCGGCAGCCTGAAGCGCGCAGTGGGGCGGCTGGGCGAGCCGGTGATCCGGCAGGCGACCTTGCAGGCGATGAAGATCCTGGGCGGTCAGTTCGTGTTCGGGCGGACCATCGCCGAAGCGCTGGAACGTGCTGCGCCCGAGCGCAAGCAGAACCTGACCCACAGTTTCGATATGCTGGGTGAGGCAGCGATGACTTTTGCCGATGCCGAGCGATACCGCCAGTCCTACGCCGCTGCATTGGATCGGATCGCCGCACAGGCGGGCGAAGGAATGGTGCGTTCGTCCGGCATTTCGGTCAAGCTATCGGCGCTTTACCCGCGTTATGAATATGCCCATGCTGCAGCTGCTAAAGCTGCGCTGCTGCCAATCCTCAAAAACCTCGCCGCCCGGGCGCGCGATGCCGATATCCATTTCACGATCGATGCCGAAGAGGCTGACCGGCTGGAGCTGTCGATGGATATCATCGAGGCGCTGGTGGCCGATCAGGACCTTTTCAGCACTGTCTGGCAAGGCTTTGGCCTGGCACTTCAGGCCTATCAAAAGCGCGCGGTGCCGCTGACCGACTGGGTCATCGCGCTGGCCCGCCACCACTCTGGCCAGGTTCGGCGCCGGATCATGGTCCGGCTGGTCAAAGGGGCCTATTGGGACAGCGAGATCAAGGCCAGTCAGGTCGGCGGATATAGCGATTTTCCGGTGTTCACCCGCAAAGTCGCGACCGATGTATCCTATCTCGCCTGCGCCGCCCGGCTGCTCGCCGCGCCCGATGCGGTCTATCCTGCATTCGCCACGCATAATGCCTACACCATTGGTGCAATCAAGGCGCTGGCCGGATCGGCAGACTTTGAATTTCAGCGCCTCCACGGCATGGGCGAGGATGTTTATAGCGAGCTGGCCCGGCTTGAGGCAGCGGCTGGCAATGCCCGCACCCCGGTGCGGATTTATGCGCCGGTCGGCGGCCACAAGGAACTGCTCGCCTATCTGGTCCGGCGTCTATTGGAGAACGGGGCAAACAGCTCGTTCGTCAACCGGATGGCCGATGCGCAAGTGCCGGTGGCCGAACTGGTTGGCGATCCGGTGGCCGAACTGGCCGCCCTCAGCCCGCGCCGCAATCCAGCAATTCCCCTGCCCGCGCAGATCTTCGCGGGCCGGACCAACAGCGCCGGGGTCGATATTGCCGACCCGCTGGTGCGCGAGCCGCTGCTGGCGCGCCTGGCCGATCTGGCAACGCTGCGCTGGCATGCAGAGCCGACCGCGCTGGTCAGCAAAACCGGGCCGGTGCGCGAAGTGCGAAGCCCGCATGATCATGCCCGGCTGGTCGGCACGATACGCGAGGCGACTGATGCAGATGTCTCGTTCGCCGCGACCCGCGCCGCCGCTGCCCAGCCAGCCTGGGAGGCAAGGGGCGGAACAGCGCGGGCCGCCCTGCTTGATGCGGCCGCCGCTGTGTTCGAAGCCCATAGTGACGAGTTCCTCTCGCTATGCCAGCGCGAGGCTGGCAAGACATTGTCCGATGCAGTGGCAGAACTGCGTGAAGCGGTTGATTTTCTGCGGTTTTACGCGGGCGAGGCCCGGCGACTGTTCACGTCCGATACCGAATTGCCCGGTCCGACCGGGGAGAGCAACCGGTTGCGCTTTGCTGGCCGCGGCGTGTTCGTCACCATCAGCCCGTGGAACTTTCCATTGGCGATCTTCATCGGGCCTGCTGCGGCCGCGCTGGCCGCCGGCAACACTGTCCTGGCCAAGCCTGCCGAGCAGACCCCGCTGATCGCCGCGCTGGCCGTTCGCTTATGCCATGAGGCCGGGATTCCGGACGATGTTCTCCAACTGGTGCCCGGCGATGGCAGCGTCGGCGCCGCGCTGACCGCCGATCCCCGGATCGCAGGCGTCGCCTTCACCGGCTCGGCCAGCACCGCCCGCGCGATCAACCGCAGTCTTGCCAGCCGTGACGGCCCGATTGCCACGCTGATCGCCGAGACCGGCGGCCAGAACGCCATGATCGTCGATAGCTCAGCCCTGCCCGAACAGGTGACGCGCGATGTCCTTGCCTCCGCCTTTCAAAGCGCGGGCCAGCGCTGCTCGGCGCTCAGGGTGCTGTATCTTCAGGACGAGGTCGCCGACCCCATGCTGGCGATGATCCGTGGCGGGTTCGAGGCGCTGGACATCGGCGATCCGGAACTGCTCGCCACCGATGTCGGCCCGGTGATTGATGCTGCGGCCAAGGCCGCGCTCGACAAGCATGTCGCCCGGATGAAGCGCGAAGGCTGCAAGATCAGCCAGCGCGAACTACCCAAGGGCACCAAACTCGGCAGTTTTTTCGCCCCCACGATTATCGAGATCGGCGGAATCGCCGAACTGACCGCCGAGAACTTTGGCCCGGTGCTGCATGTCGCGCGGTTTGCGGCCGGAGAGCTTGAGGCCGTGGTTGCGGCGATTAATGCCACCGGCTTTGGCCTGACCCTGGGGCTCCACAGCCGGATCGACGCGACTCGGCGGCTGGTTCAGGCCAAGGCCCGGGTCGGCAATTTCTATGTCAACCGCAACCAGATCGGCGCGGCGGTGGAAAGCCAGCCGTTCGGCGGCGAGGGCCTGTCCGGCACTGGCCCCAAAGCGGGCGGGCCGCATTACGTGGCGCGCTTTGCGACCGAGCGGGTGACCTGCATCGATACCACTGCGGCGGGCGGCAATGCCTCGCTGATGGCAGGCAGATAAGATATGTCTGACCTGCCCCCTCCTCTTCAGGGGAGGGGCAGCGAGACTTGGCAGCTTGCTGTCTAGTCGCAGCGGGGTGGGGGTTCTCCTCCCACGCCAGCCCGTGTGGAAGGAGAACCCCCACCCCCAACCCCTCCCCTGAAGAGGAGGGGCTAGAGAGTTTTCCCGATGCAGCTTTGAAAGCTTGCCCAGTTTCACCGGCGGCGGCACATTGCACCCGGGAGATACCGATGACCGAACCGCTTACCACCGCGCAACAGACTGCTGACCTGTTCAGCTTCGACGAATTCATCCGTTATTGGGCAAGCGACCGGCCCGAGCGGCTGGCGATGGAAGGCGATGACTTCGCGCTGACCTATGGCGAGCTGGAAGACATGACGGCCCGGATCGTCGGCGGCTTGATGGCGATGGGGCTGGTCAAGGGCGATCGGATTGCCTGGTTCGGCAAGAACAGCGCAACCTATTTCATCCTGTTTTACGCCGCAGCCCGCGCCGGGATCGTCATGGCCCCGATCGGCTGGCGGCTGGCCGAGCCAGAGGCCGCCTGGATCATCGGCAACAGCGATGCGAAAGTGCTGTTTCTAGGCGATGGCTTTGAAGCCTGCCGCGCCACGCTGGGCAAAGACGTGGCGCATTGCATGACCGCCGCCGAGGCGCGCAGCTGGATTGCCCGGCAATCGCCTGCAGACTTCATTCCGGCTGGCCCCGACGATGCGGTGCTGCAGCTCTATACCTCCGGCACTACCGGAAATCCCAAGGGCGCGGTGCTGTCCAATCGCAATTTGTTCGGGCTGCGCAAGGCGAGCATTGCGGACCCGCAGCCGCACACCGGCTGGTCCGAGGATGAGGCGGTGCTGGTCGCGATGCCCTGTGCTCATATCGGCGGAACGGGCCTGGGCATTGTTGCACTGGCCTCAGGCCTGCCCGGCGTGATCCTGACCGAGTTTGAGCCGACCCGCGTGTTCGATGCGATAGAAAATCGCGGAGTTACCCGCTTTTTTGCGGTGCCCGCCGCACTGCAACTGCTGCTCAATCATCCTGATTGCGCCAAAACCGATTTCAGCCGGTTAACCTATATCTCCTATGGCGCATCGCCGATCCCGCTGGAGCTGCTGCGCGAATGCCTCAAGATGTTTGGCGCGGGCTTTATCCAGGTTTACGGCATGACCGAAACCACGGGCACGATCTGCGTGCTCCCGCCCGAGGACCACTCGCCCGAAGGCAATGAACGGATGCGCTCGGCCGGAAAGCCGGTTGCCGGAGTCGAGATCGAGATCCGCGGCGAACAGGGACAGGTGCTGGGCGTGCGCGAGATCGGCGAGATCGTCACCCGCTCGTCCGCCAACATGCTGACCTACTGGAAACTGCCCGAAGCGACCCGGCAGACCATGAGCGACGATGGCTGGATCGCGACGGGCGATGCCGGATATCTCGATGAAGACGGCTATGTTTTCATCCATGACCGGATGAAGGATATGATCATCACCGGCGGCGAAAACGTCTATCCGGCCCAGGTCGAAAGCGCGATTTACGGCCATCCCGATGTGTACGAGGTTGCTGTGTTCGGCGTGCCTGACGAGAAATGGGGTGAAGCGGTCAAGGCGGTTTGCGTGCCCAAGCCCGGACACACGATCGACCAAGCCTGTGTGATCGCCTGGACCCGCGAACGCCTCGCCGGTTTCAAAGTGCCCAAAAGCGTCGATGTGATCGATGTGCTGCCGCGCAACCCATCGGGCAAGATCCTGCGCCGCCAGCTGCGCGAGCCCTATTGGGCAGGCTATGTTCGGCAAGTCAATTGAAAGAGCATTCCATGTCTGAACCCCTGCCCGGCGCACTGAACCACATCCAGCAGGCGCTCGCGCTATCATCACGGATCGACGATTTGCCCGCAGATACAGCGCGGCGCACCATCACCCGCGTTGGCGTGATCGGTGCCGGGACAATGGGCGGCGGGATTGCGATGAATTTCCTCTCCGCCGGCATTCCCGTGACGCTTGTCGAGCAGGAACAGGCCGCGCTGGATCGCGGCGTGGCGGTGATCGCCAAGAACTATGCCGCCAGCGTCAAACGCGGACGGATCGAGGCGGCGGATGCGGAGGCGGCGATCGCCCGGCTCACGCCGTCACTCGATTTTGCCGCGCTGGCCGATGCCGATTTGATCATCGAAGCGGTGTACGAGACCATGGCGATCAAGCGGGACGTGTTCACCCGGCTCGATGCCATCGCCAAGCCCGGCGCGATCCTGGCCAGCAATACCAGTTATCTTGATGTCGATGGGATTGCGGCGGCCACCTCGCGTCCCGAAGCGGTGCTGGGGATGCACTTCTTCTCACCGGCCAATATCATGAAATTGCTGGAGGTTGTTCGCGGCGCCAAAACTGGGGCGGAAGAGCTGGCGACCGTCATGGCACTGGCCGGGACAATCGGCAAAGTCCCGGTTGTGTCAGGGGTGTGTCACGGCTTCATCGGCAACCGGATGCTATCCAAACGCCAGGAACAGGCCAATCTGCTGCTGATGGAAGGGGCCAGCTATGGCGATATCGACGAGGTCCTGCTCGAATTCGGCTTCCCGATGGGGCCGTTCCAGATGGGTGATCTGGCCGGGCTCGACATCGGCTGGCACCGCGATCCGGCGCGGATTGAAACCGTCCGCGAGGCGCTCTGCGCAGTCGGCCGATGGGGCCAGAAGACCGGCAAGGGCTTTTACGACTACGCCGAAAACCGCAAGCGCAGCCCCTCGCCGCAGGTCCAGGCGATCATTGCCGATTTCGCCCAGCGGCAAGGCACCACCCAGCGCGCGGTTGCGCGCGACGAGATCCACCAGCGCCTGCTTTACCCGATGATCAGCGAAGGCGCGCTGATCCTTGAGGAAGGGATTTCCCAGCGCGCCTCGGACCTCGATCTGGTCTGGCTCAATGGCTATGGCTGGCCGACCTGGACCGGCGGGCCGATGTATTGGGCCGATCATACCGGGCTGGACAAGATTGTGGCGGGCCTCGAACTCCTCGCCCTGCCGGTTGCGCCATTGCTGGCGCGCCTCGCGGCCAGCGGCGGCCGCTTCACCGGCCCTAGCAATTAGTTCAGGTGACCCGGTCCTGCGGCGGCCTATCAGGCAAGCCGGATCATCGCTGAGGAGCCCGGCCAATGACAATCAACCGCCTGTGGGTGCTGGCGCGGCGACCGATCGGGAATGACTACGTCTCGGCATTCGAACTGATCGAAGAGTCCCTGCCCGACCTGGCTGAGGGACAGGTGATGGTCCGCAACCGGGTGCTGTCGATGGACACCGGCACGCGGATGTGGCTGACCGACCGGGAGGACAGCTATTCGCCGCCGCTGGGATTGGGCGAGCGGATTATTGGGACTGTGCTGGGCGAGGTCATCGAATCGCGCCATTCCGAATATCGCACCGGTGACCGGGTTCGCTGTTATGGCAGCTGGTCTGACTTTTCGGTGGTGACCCCGGGCGAGGCCTATATCGCCGTGCTCGATCACGAAAGCACAGACCTGAAGGACTATGTCGGCCTGATGGGAGCCAATGGCTGGACCGCCTATATCGGCGTGATCGAGACCGGAGCGGCCCGCGCCGGGGATACATTCGTCGTTTCTGCCGCAGCCGGCTGCACCGGGCTGATGGCCGGACAGATTGCCAAGATCGCCGGGTGCCGGGTGATCGGAATTGCCGGCTCGGACCAGAAATGCGCGCTTATCCAGACAGATTACGGCTTCGACGGCGCGATCAACTACAAGACCGAGAATGTCGAGGCGGCACTCGCGAAGCTTTGCCCGAACGGGGTGAATGTCTATTTCGACAATGTCGGCGGGCCGATCCTCGATGCGGTGCTGCCCAATATGGCGCTGTATGGGCGGGTTGCGGTGTGCGGACTGATCACCAATTACATCGCAACCGGCCCGGTGCCGGGGCCCTATCGGTTCGATCAGGTCTTGATGAAGCGGCTGAAGATCGAAGGCTTTTTCTCGCCCGATTTCTATCGCCGCGAAACCGAATTGAGCCCGATCTTGCGCCGCTGGGCACAAGCCGGGCAATTGCAGTTGCCGTTCGACGTCAGCACTGGCCTAGAGAACACGATCACTGCCTACACTCGGCTGTTCACCGGCGCAAATGTCGGCAAGGTTGTGGTCGAGCTTTAACCGATGGGTAGCGTCACAGCCGCTCAGGGTGCTCGATCAATTCGGCCAGCGCAGCCATAAACCGCCCTGCGTCAGCGCCGTCAATCGCGCGGTGATTGCAGCTGAGCGACAGATGCAGCACCGGGACGATGCGGATTGCGCCATCATCGTCGATCGGTTCGGGCCGCGCGTTGCCAACCGCCAGGATCGCACCCTGCGGCGGATTGATGATCGCATCGAACTGCTCCACCCCGAACATGCCCAGATTGGACAGACCAAAACTGCCGCCATCGAACTCATCCTGCTTGAGCTTTCCGGCGCGGGCACGAGCAGCGAGGTCTGCCATAACGCTGCCGATTTCGGCGGCCCTCCTCTGCCCCGCGCCGGTCACAATCGGCGTGATCAAGCCGCCATCGGTGGCAACGGCAACCCCGATATCGGCTGATCCGAACTGGTGGATCTCGTCACCATGGACCTGGATGTTGAGCGCAGGCACTTCAGCCAGTGCCAGCCCGCAGGCCCGGATCAGATAATCGTTGATACTGGGTTTGGGGTTGGCCGCCGCCCGAAGCGCCAGCAGACGGTCCGCCCGGACCCGGCGACGGACATAGAAATGCGGAATTGTGCCTTTTGATTCGGTCAGCCGCCGGGCAATCGCCTTGCGCATCCTGGACATCGGGATGACGGTCACTGAACCAGCTTCCGGTGCCGAGACTGAGATCCCGGCAGCCCCTAGGACATCGGCCTTGCAAATGCGCCCGCGTGGTCCGGTTCCCGTCAGGCCTGCAAGATCGACCCCGTGCTGGGCCGCCAGCCGCCTTGCCATGGGCGAGGCAAAGGCCGACGATAGCAAGGTCAGATCATAGGCACCTTTGAGCGAAGGAGCGGTTTCGGGGCGCAGCGCCTGATGCACGTCCTGCGCCGAAATCCTCCCGCGACGCGCCGTTCCGACGATCTTCGAAGGGTCGATCCCAGCCGCTAGCGCGGCGGCATGGGCCGCCGGGCTGATCAGCTTGCTATCGGCAACGGGCGTAGGAGGAGGAGGCGCTGCTGCGGCGGCTATCTTTTCCGGCGCGGGCTCGCTTGCCGTGGCAAAGGAAACATCGGCCCCTTGGAAGTTCTGCACAAAAGTGTCAACCTCACCGGCATCGGCTCCCGGATCGCCGAGCACCGCAAGCAATGCGCCGACGGCATAGGTTTCACCGGCCTGTGCTGCCAGCCTGACAAAACACCCGGCCTCTTCGGCTTCAACCTCGTTGGTGATCTTGTCGGTTTCGATCAGTGCCAGAGTTGCCCCGCGTGTGAACGGTTCGCCTTCGGCAACCATCCATTCCGCAACGGTGCCTTCGCTCATCTCGATACCCCATTTGGGCATGGTGAAAGCTTTAAGATTGGCCATATTTCAGCCCCTAGCGAAAAGCGAGCGTACGGCGAACCGCCGCTTCGATATCGGCTGGCGACGGCAGCCAGGCCTTCTCCAGTCCCGGCGCAAACGGGATCGGGCTGTGCGGTGCGGTTACCATTTCAATCGGAGCCTTGAGCGAACTGAACGCTTTTGACGCGACAATTCCGGCGATATCGGATGCCAGGCTGCACCGCGGGGTGCTTTCATCGACGATCACCAGCCGCCCGGTTGCTTCAACCGAATCGAGGATCGCTTCTTCGTCCAGCGGGCTGGTTGTCCGCAGATCGATGACATCGCAGCCGATTCCATCGGCGGCGAGCTTGTCTGCGGCTATTTCCGAAAAGCTCACCATCAGACCGCAGGTGACAATCGTTGCATCGCCGCCTTCCCGCACCATCCGGGCCTGACCGAAGGGGACGCGGTATTCGCCATCGGGAACCTCTCCCTTGACGCCGAACAGCGCCTTATGCTCGAAAAACATCACCGGATCATCGCCGCGCAGTGCTTCGATCAGCAACCCTTTGGCATCGGCCGGAGTAGTCGGCAAAACCACCTTGAGTCCAGGGATCGAGGTCATCATCGCATAGACCGATTGGCTGTGCTGGGCCGCCGCGCTCATGCCCGCGCCATAGATCATCCGGACCACCGCCGGGCAAGTCGTCTTGCCGCCAAACATATAGCGGAATTTCGCCATCTGGTTCCACAGCTGATCGAGGCTGACGCCCACGAAATCGGCGAACATAAGCTCGGCAATCGGGCGCTTGCCGGCCAGCGCCAGACCTGCCGCCGCGCCGATGATCGCGCTTTCCGAAATCGGTGTGTCGATCACCCGGTTGGCGCCAAATTTCGCATAAAGCCCGGTGGTCGCCCCCCAGATCCCGCCGATCGCCTCGGGGCCGCCAGCGGTGCCATTGCCGCCGACAATATCTTCGCCGAGCACGAGAACGTCCGGGTTGCGTTCCATTTCTTCATGGATCGTCAAATTGATCGCTTCGCGGATGGTCATCTCAGTCATTGGTCCGCGGTCCTTTTAGTATGAGACGTAAACGTCGGTGAGCAGGGTCGACACGTCAGGCACCGGCGCAGCCCGTGCCTCGGCAACCACCTCATCGATCAGCGCCAGCGTTTCAGCGTCGATCGCGTCCAGATCGGCATCCGCAAGCAATCCCGCTGCGGTCACCTTCTCGCGAAACGCCTTCAGGCAATCGCGTTCTTCGCGGATCCGGTCCAGCTCGCCCGGGCCGCGGTAGCGCTGCGGATCTCCTTCGAAGTGGCCATAGAACCGCTCGGTATCCAGTTCGATCGAGGCTGGCCCATTGCCGGCCCGAACATATTCGATCACCTCGCGCATGGTGTCATAAGTATCGAAGAAATCGCTGCCGTTGGCGCGCCACACCTTCATCCCGAAGGCTTCGGCGCGACTGGCGATGTCGCGGTTGGTACCAACCGCATAATCAAATCCGGTATGCTCTGAATAATGATTGTTCTCGAACACGAAGATGCACGGTGCCTTGGTGACGACAGCCATGTTCATCGCTTCAAAAGTGGTGCCCTGGTTGCAGGCGCCGTCGCCCGAAAACGCGATCGCAACCTTGCCCTTGCCGTCCATCTTGGCGGCCAGCGCCGCGCCAACCGCTTGCGGTGCCCCGGCGCCGACGATGCCATTTGCGCCCAGCATCCCGACCGAAAGATCGGCAATATGCATCGAGCCTGCCTTGCCTTTGCACAGCCCGTCCGCCCGCCCGTAGATTTCCAGCATCATGCCCTTCACATCGCAGCCCTTGGCGATGCAGTGCCCGTGGCCGCGATGGGTTGAGACGATGAAATCGTCATGGGCGAGGTGTTCGCACACGCCAACAGCCGCAGCCTCTTGCCCGCAATAAAGATGGGTAAAGCCAGCGATTTCCCCGGTCATGATCTCCTTGTGGAGTCGCTCCTCGAATGCCCGGATTACCGCCATCTGGCGGTAGGCGCGCAACAACTGGTCACGGCTGAGTTGCACAATCACTCTCCTGTAATCTGGCCTGTAATCTGGCCTGTAATCTGGCCTGTAATCTGGCCTGCTTCCCTGACGCGCGGGTTATATCTCAATTCACCGGCCCGTCCCGCAAACTTAACTAGCATCACAAACTCGCCAGCCCGAGTGCCAACTCTGCTTGCCGTTTCAAGCTTATGCTATAATCAGCAGGGGTATCCACACCATCCGTTCAAATTGATAGGGGCGGATGGACAGAGTTTGGAACATCTCACCGCCCGCCGTTGCAAGAGCGTGCGTGTGACCCGATATCCGGACTTCCATCAGGAAGCCGGTTGGATTGCTTTTCGGGAGAAGAATGGGATGAACGCAAGTTCGTCTACCTTGGAAGACTGGCGGCTGGACAAAGAGACGCTGGAAAGTGTCACGATCAGAAGTGTCGATGACATCCGCGCCGCCGCTATTGCCCTGAACGATGCCGCCCATGCTTGCGGATTCCGGATCGCCGTGGCGGTAGATATCGCTTCCAAAGAGCAAATGGTCGATGCCGATGGCGCGATATTGAACGCCGAAGTGTTTGGCTGGGTCGCCGATGGCGAACGCTGGTGGGAAGATTCGCGCCTGGCACTCAAGTCGTTTTTGCCGCGGGCTTGCCGGTATGAGAGCGAGCCGTTCTGGTGCAATGAAGAGGGCTTTCACACGATCTGGCGGAACAAATATCTGGAAGGAATCACGCTCAAGGACTTCAAACGGGTCGTTGCAGGGCAAGCAATCATTGTCATCCCGGTTCATCTGTCGTTCGGCCAGATTGGTGCCGTCAGCCTGACCTACAAGGACTTGACTCTGAGCGATCTGAGCGAGCTTTATGCCAAATATGCCGAAAGCCTGGGTGCGCTGGTGCGGCGGTTTGTGGCAGGCTATGTGGCCGCGATGCGGACCCATCAATGGATCCCCAGCAATTGCTCGCTGTCGAAACGCGAGGTTGAGTGTCTGCGCTGGGCCGCGATCGGCAAGACCGATAATGAGATCGGCACGATCCTGTCACTGAGCCATGCGACGGTGCGCTATCATGTCCAGCGGGCCGCCGAAAAGCTCAACGCAGTCAACCGCAGCCAGGCGGTGTTCAAGGCCGGGCAGCTGGGCTTTCTGGGGGCGGCTTCGTAAGTCTGGTCTAACCCAGTTTGCGCACCGGATCGCTGCCATCCCAGCCGACCGAGGCAGCCTTGATCATCGCGAACAGACTTTCGCTGCCGCTGGCAGGCTGGAGGATTTCGACGATGCTGCCTGCGCCGCCGCCGGTATCGACATAAATAACCCCGCCATCGTCGCCGACCGTGCCCTCGACCAGAACTTTGGCTCCGGCCGCCTCGGCGATCTTGCGGGCCTGCGCCAGATCATCGGTAAGAATGCAGGTGTGATGTAGAACCTCACCGCTGACGCCGTATTCGCCCCGGTAAATCCCCGGCGCATCGTTTTCTGGGCGGATCAGTTCGATCTGCATCTCGCCCCAATAGGCGAGCGCGAGCGAGAATTTGCAGTCGGTCGGCTCGCCCAGATAGCGCATGTCGCCAAGCTCGATGTTCTGGATCAGATAGAACGGCCCCACGCCCATGACCTGGGTCCAATAAGCCAGGGCAGCGTCGAAATCGGTCGGCACAAAGGCTATCTGCATGACCGGCCCGATGTCCTTGATACTCATTGCATGCCTCCTTGCCGATCTTGGCCATCCTATCGAATGGACCAGCTTGCGGCCAGCCGGATTGGTGGCATGATGGCAGGCGGAGAGACACTGGGAGTTTTGAGAGGCCATGAGCGAGCGCGATCCCCAGATTAGCAGAGGCTGGCCAATTGACGAAGACTGGCAGGCCAAGCGCCGCGAAATGGCGCGTGCCGGGCTGAAGCGAATGGTTCCGCTGGTCGAACGGCGCGATACGGAACGGACAGCGGGTCCGCTGCCCTTGCACAAGGACGTCTATATCGGGGCGGCGCGGTTTGAAGCGGAGCGGACCCTGCTGTTCCTTGGCCAGCCGATTGTTGCCGGCCTTTCTGGAGACATCCCCAACCCCGGCGATCTGTTTGTGTTCGATGCCGCCGGACCTTCGATCATCGTGACCCGTGGCAAGGACGGCGTCGCGCGCGCATTCCTCAACATGTGCACCCACCGCGGGGCCAAGCTGGTGGAGGAAAGTGAACCTTTTTCGGATCATCGGGCGCGGGTGACCTGTCCGTTTCACGCCTGGACCTTTGATCCAACCGGAAGGCTGGTCGGGCAACCATCCAAGGCCAGCTTTGAGGCTTGCGAGATTGGCGCACGCAATCTGATCGAGCGCCCTTGCGCTGAATATCTCGGCCTGATCTTTGTCCGCCCCGGCGGGGGCGATCCGATCGATGCGGCGGCCCATATCGGGGACTTCGCCGATGTGCTAGCTGCGCTGGAGCTGCACCGCGCAGAGCCGGTCAAAAAAGGGATCATGACCGCCGATTCAAATTGGAAATTCGCGCTCGATACCTATTCCGAAGGCTATCATTTCGCATCGCTGCATGCCTCGACGATCGGCCAGACCAACTACAACGATATCTCGGCGGTCGATCGCTATGGCCGGCACCACCGGGTTGGATTTCCCGACTTTGGGGTGGGCGATCTGGTCGGGGTTCCCGAGAGCGAATGGCCCGATACCGAATATGGCGGGGTTCATTATATTTTCCCCAACACGGTCGTGTTTTTTGGCTCGGTTGGCGTCGACAGCTTCTTTACCCAGGTTTTCCGGCTATTTCCCGATGGGGTCGGCAAGACGCGCTGCCAGTTTGCCGTCTACGCGCCATTCGGGGCCGGCTCCGACGAATACCGGGCGTTGTGCGAGATGGCCTATGATGCCACCGCGCAAGTGGTCCAGACCGAAGATTATCGCGTTGCCTCCCACGGCTACGCCAATTTGTTGACCGCACCGGATGATTACCATGTGGTGATCGGATCGAACGAAAACGCCGTGCAAGTGGTGCATAAACATATTGCCGAGCTTATCGGCATG
This sequence comes from Novosphingobium sp., assembly GCA_031372185.1. Lineage (GTDB taxonomy): Bacteria > Pseudomonadota > Alphaproteobacteria > Sphingomonadales > Sphingomonadaceae > Novosphingobium. Next base: position 7,646 of record JANMKT010000103.1, on the reverse strand, counting down.
CCGTTGAATTAGGGATGGAAAATGGCCGATATCGACCCCAAAATTGATCGCCCCGACCGTTACCCCGGAATCAGCTATACCGATATGCTGGCCGCCGATACGCGCCGTGTGCCGGATTATCTGATCCACGAATCGAATCAGGAACTGGGCGATGAGCCGCTTTCGCCGGACCGCTATATCAGCCCGGAATTCAAGGCCCGCGAAGATGAGCTGATGTGGCCTAATGTCTGGCAATTCGCCGCGCGCGAAGAGGATATGCCCGATCCCGGTGATACGGTTGTCTATGAGATTGGCGACAAATCCTTCCTGCTGATCCGGCAGATGGATGGCGGCGTTCGGGCCTTCTACAATGTCTGCCTGCACCGCGGGCGCAAGCTCAAGCTGGACAGCGGCAAATCGATTAATCTGCGCTGCCCGTTCCACGGCTTCACCTGGAACAATGATGGCTGCCTGAAGGAAATTCCCAACCAATGGGATTTCAAACATCTTGAGGGCAAGGACATGAACCTGCCCGAAGTTCGGGTCGAGCGCTGGCAGGGCTTTATCATGATCACCGAAAATCATGATCTGCCCTCCTTCACCGACTGGGTCGGCCCGGGTATCGAGCATTACGATAACTGGCGGCTGGACGAATGCACGACTGTTGGCTGGGTCGCCCGCGTAGTTCCGGCCAACTGGAAGGCGGTGGCCGAGGCCTTCATGGAAGCCTGGCACACGATCATAACCCATCCGCAAATCCTGCCGTTCACTGCCGACGAGAACACCCGCTACGACCTTTACGGCGATCATATGAACCGGGCGATCACGCCCAACGGAACCTTGTCCCCGCACCTCAAGGGCAAGGATCAGTTCTATGTGATAGACAAGCTGGCGGAGTTTCTTGGCGGGGACTCGCGCGGGCGGCGCAATGCCACTGACCGTGATGATCTGAAGGGCTTTTCGCCCGACGATCCGCTGCTGGCGCGCAAGGTGCTGGCGCAGGCCAATCGCGAGGGCTTTACCGCGATGAATGGCCGTGACTATTCCGGAATATGCGACAGCGAGATGCTCGATAACTTCACCTACAATATCTTTCCCAACTTCTCGCCCTGGGGCGGTTTTGTGCCCAATATCATTTACCGCTGGCGGCCCTGGGGCGATGCCGATCACTGCCTGATGGAGGTCCGCATCCTGATGCGCGGACCCAAGGGCGAGAAACCGGCGCGCGGTGCCGAGATGTTCCTGATTCCCGAAGATCGGCCCTTCACCCATGCCTCGCACATCATTGGCGAGGCGCTGGCGGGGGTATTCGATCAGGACATGGAGAATCTGCCGTTCGTCCAGCAAGGAATGAAATCATCCAAAAACAAGCGGCTCGAGCTGGGCCATTATCAGGAAAGCCGCATCCGTCAGTTCCAGCACACGCTCGACAAATATCTGAGCGGCGCGCTCCCCAAGCAGAAGGCCTGACCCATGCAATTGAGCTTGAACGGCCGGACGCTGCTGATCACCGGAGCGTCCTCGGGGATCGGCGCGCATTTTGCGGGGGTTGCAGCAACCGCAGGGGCAAAGCTGGTGCTCGGCGCGCGTCGGACCGACCGGCTCGAAACTCTCGTCGCCGACATCAAGGCCAAAGGCGGGCAGGCCATCGCTGTCGAAATGGACGTTGCCGACAAGGCCTCGACCATCGCTGCATTTGACGCTGCCGAGGCTGCGTTCGGCCCGGTCGACAGTGTGATCGCCAATGCCGGAATGGGCAGCGAAACGCCTTTTCTTGAGCACAGCGTCGACGAGTTCGATCAGCTTATGGCGGTCAATCTGCGCGGGGTATTCCTCACCGTGCAAGAGGGCGCCAGGCGGATGATCGCAGCCGGCAGCCGCGAGCGGCAGCACGGCCGGATCGTGATTATTTCTTCGATCCTGGCCCAGACAGTGGAGCCAGGCATGGCAATCTATTCCGCGTCAAAGGCGGCGGTGCTGCAGATGGGCAAGGTGCTCGCCCGCGAATGGGCGCGGCACGGGATCAACGTAAACAGTGTGCTGCCCGGCTATATCGTGACCGAGATCAACGGCGATTGGTTCAACACCGAAGGCGGCCAAAAGCAGGTGATGCGTTTCCCGCGCAAGCGAGTGATGGAGATCGACGCGCTCGATCCGACCCTGCTCTATCTTGCGTCAGACGCATCGAAATTCGTGACCGGCGTGGGCTTCACAATTGATGATGGGCAAAGCCTTTAGGCACGCCCTTATTCGATCATGCCGATCAGCGTTCCGACCGCATAGACTTCGCCTTCAGAGCCCAAAACCCGCAAAGTTCCGCTGGCCTGCGCCTCGATTTCAGAGGTCGTCTTGTCGGTTTCAACCGTGTAAATCACCTTTCCTGCGGCAACCGCATCGCCATCGGCAAACATCCATTCGGTAAGCGTCATTTCGGTGGCGGACATGCCGATCTTGGGAATCCGGATCTCGCTCGCCATCGTCACTTGCCCCAGTTCAACGTCGTCCGCACCGCATCCTTGATCGCCTCCTTGCCGGGGATCCAGGCCTGTTCAAGCACAGTGGCCATCGGCACCGCCGAAAATGCCCCGCCAATCCGCTGGACCGGGGCCTTGAGCTGGCCAAACAGCGTTTCATTCAGCCGCGCCGCGATTTCCGCGCCGGTGCCATAGGCCTTGACCGCTTCGTGCAGCACGACCGCACGGCCGGTCTTGCGAACCGAGGCGGTGACGGTGACTTCATCGTAGGGCGCGATCGTCCGCAGATCGATCACTTCAACCGAAATGCCTTCGTCAGCCAGTTGCCCCGCCACTTCAAGCGCATCGAGCACCGTGCGGCCATAGGTGACGATCGTGCAATCGCTGCCTTCGCGGGCGATCGCCGCCTTGCCCAGCGGCACGCGGTGCCCCGCCGGCGGGGCATCGCCGGTGAGGCCGTAGCACAGGATATTCTCGATGAAGATCACCGGATCATTGCAGGCGATCGCGGCGCGCATCAGCCCTTGCGCATCCGCCGGGTTGGACGGGGTGACGATCGTCAGGCCGGGGACATGGGCGAACCACGCCTCCAGCATATCGGAATGTTGGCCGCCAAACCCGACCCCTACCCCGGTGGTGGTGCGGATCACCAGCGGCACGTTGGTCTGCCCGCCCGACATGAAGCGCAGCTTGGCCGCATGGTTGACGATCTGATCCATCGCGACGGTCAGGAAATTCATCAGCATGATTTCCGCAACCGGCCGCATCCCGGCCAGCGCCGCACCCACACAAGCCCCGACGATAGCCTGTTCGGAAATCGGCGTCGAACGCACCCGGTGTTCGCCATATTTCTCGGACAGGCCTGCGGATACCTTGAACACCCCGCCGCCTTGCTTGGCCGCGACATCTTCACCAAGCAGGATGACACCCTCGTCTTCCGCCATCGCCTCATCAAGCGCCCGGTTGAGCGCGGCGACCATGGTGATCTTGCCGCTCATGCCGCGATCTCTGCTTCAAACACATCGCGGCGCAGCTCGTTTGCTCCGGGAAAAGCGCTGTCGGCGGCAAATTTTTCTGCCGCATTCACCTCGGCATCGATTTGCGCGACAATTGCGTCAAGTTCGGCTTCGGTGAATTGATAGTCGAGCATCAGCTTGCGCAGCCGCGGCAGCGGGTCCGCCGCCGCCATCTCGGCGAGATGGTCCTTGGGCATGTAGGAGAAATCCGAGCCGAAGAAGTGCCCCATCATCCGGTAGCACATCGCCTCGATCAAAGTCGGCCCCTCGCCCGCCCGGGCGCGATCGACCGCCTCTTTTGCGGCGACGTACATCGCCTCGGCGTCGTTGCCGTCCACCTTCACCCCGCTCATCCCATAGGCGGCCGCGCGGGTCACGATGCTGTTCACCTTCGTATGATCGGCAAAGGCAGTATGTTCGCCGTAGCGGTTGTTCTGGCAGAAGAAGATCACCGGCAGCTTATACAGCTGCGCCATGTTCAGCGCTTCATGGAAGGCACCGATATTGGTGGCTCCATCGCCAAAACAGACCACCGTGACCCGCCCGTCACCGCGGTTTTGCGATGCCAGCGCCAAGCCATTGGCAATCGGCAGGCCCGATCCGACCACGCCGGTCGTCACCATCACCCCGGTTTCCGGGTGGGTGATATGCATCGAGCCGCCCTTGCCCTTGCAAGTGCCCGTCACCTTGCCGGCAATCTCGGCGTAAAGCAGATCGAGCGGCACGCCTTTGGCAATCTGGTCATGCTGCCCGCGATAAGTCGTCACCAGATAGTCGTTCGGCTTCAGCGCTGCCATCATCGCCGCGCTGACCAGCTCCTGCCCGCGATAGGTGTAATAGAGCACCGTCAGCTTGCCGCCCATCAGCATCGAGCGGATCTTCTCGTCCGAACGCGCGCAGCGCATCGTCCGGGTGTAGATATCGAGCAGCGTATCGCGGTCAATCATCATGGGCACCCCTTGCCGGCATGGCTTGCGGGGACGCTCAATATGAGCGTCCCCAATCGTCCAAAGCCTACATCAGAACTGGACGCGCTTGGTATAGCCGCCGTCGATGATCAGATTGCTGCCCGTGGTATAGCTTGAGGCGGGGCTCGCCAAAAAGACCACCGAGCGGGCGATCTCTTCGGGCGCGCCCAGGCGGCCCATCGGCATCTGTGCAACGGTGGCGTTGTAAAAGTCCGGCATGCCGCTCTTGATCGCGTCCCAATTCCCGGTCTTGTATTCGATCGGCCCGGGCGACACCGTGTTGACGCGGATTCCCTTGCCCGCCAGTGCTTGCGAGAGCTGCGAACCATAGGTGATCAGTGCGGCCTTGAGCGCGTTGAACGCCTGCGGACTGAAGAAGTTTTCAACCGCAGCCGTGGAAGACATCAGGATGATCGAACCCGATCCCGACTTTTCAAGCGCGGGCGTCAGCACCTCAACCGCGCGAACCCCGCCCAGTATGTCCAGATCCAGGCCGCGCTGCCAATCCTGCGTCGCGCCCTGCCCCGATGAGCTGGCGGTGTGGATGAATATATCGCAGCCGCCCAGCGCATCGAGCGCCTGGTTCAGCCATGCGACATAGCCCTCGGCGTTGTCGGTCATGTCGAGGACATCGGCCTGGACCTTGTGGCCGGCCTTGCCGATTTCTGCCGCCGCTGCCTTCACCCTGGCTTCATCGCGCGAGAAAAAGGCAACATCGCAGCCTTCGGCGGCAAACAGCTTGAGCGTTTCCAGGCCAATGCCGTGCGAGCCGCCATTCATGATGATTTTTTTGCCTTTTAGTCCCAGATCCATCGCGTTTCTCCCGTTTCCATCAAAAGCCACTATGCCGTATCGGGGAGAGGCTTTGTATCCCCAAAACAGATGGGATTGCGGGCGCTGCGATCACGCTTTTTGATAGTGTGCAGCAGGCCGCGCGCGGGTTAGAAAAACACGAAATGGGAGAGACTCAATGGCCTTTTCAGGACCGATCGAGGACCAGCTGGCAATTCGCAGTCTGCATGACAGCTATGCCGACGCTGTGTTCCGCCGTGATGCCAATGATTGGGGCAGCAATTGGGCCATCGATGGGCGCTGGCATTTGATGGGCACGACGGTCGAAGGCCGCGACACCATCGTGGGGATGTGGAATGGCGCGATGGCGGGCTTCGCCTTTGTCGCATTCTTTGCGCAAGCCGCTGCGATCGACATTGATGGAGATCACGCGACCGGCCGGGTCTTCACTCATGAAGTGCTTGAGACCGTCGATGGCGCGATCCGCCGCCCCGTCGGTCGGTACGACGATATTTACGTGAAGAGCGACGGTCGGTGGCTTTACCAGGAACGCATCTACGCGATGTTGAGGGGATAGTAAGATGAAGGTTCTGATTTCGGGCGAGCTCGAATTTCCGCCCGAGAAGCGCGAGGCTGCTTTGACTGGGGCCAAGGACTGGATCGATATGGCGCTCGCCGAACAGGGCTGTCGCCACTACGCCTGGAGCGCGGATCCGCATTATCCGGGCAGAGTCCATGTCTTCGAGGAATGGGATTGCGGCGAGGACCTTGCGGCGCATCTGGAGAGCGAAGCTTATCGCGGCATGGCCGGCCACCTCGCCAATTTTTCGATCCTTGGCGCAGAAACCCGCAAATACCGGTGCGATCTGTCTGAGCCGGTCTACAGCCCGGAAGGCGTCGCGACTGCAACATTCCTGACGGCCAAGGGATAAGCGTCATGACCAATTTGACCGGCAAAATTGCCGTAGTGCTGGGCGCTGGCGGCACGGATAATATGGGTCAGGCGATTGCTCGCAAGCTGGCTGGAGCGGGCGCCAAAGTTGTCGTGACGGGCCGCCAGGAAGCGCCGCTCAAGGTGCTGGCGAGCGAAATTTCCGGCGACTGGATACTGTGCGATATTGCGAAGAAGCCAGATGTCGAGGCGCTGGCGAGCGAGGTTGTCCGACGCCATGGCAAGATCGATATCGCCGTTAATGCAACCGGCTGGGGCCTGCTCAAATCGCTTCATGATATCACCGAGGAAGAGCTCGACCAGATCATCGCGCTGCAATTCAAGGGCGTGCATTATTTCCTCAGCGCCTTTGTCCGCGCCATGCCCACGGGCGGTTCGTTGATGCAGATATCATCCGCCACCACCCAATGCGTCATTGATGATCATGCCGCCTATATCGGCACCAAATCGGGGGCCGAAGCGCTGATCCGGTGCATTGCCAACCAATATGGGCCGCAGGGCATCCGTGCCAACACCGTGTCTCCCGGCTTCACCGACACCCCGATGACCTCGGCTTCGTTCGCGGTGCCGGGCCTCGCCAATGCCTTCATCAAGGAATATCCGCTGGGCCGCGTCGGGACGTCAGAGGACATTGCCCATGCGGTGCTGTGGCTGGCTGATGATGCGAGTTTTATCACCGGTCAGAATCTGCAGATCAACGGCGGGCTGACCCTGCGCCGCAATCCGCGGCCCGAGGAAATCGGCGCCGCGATCGGAGCAGCAATGGCGGCACAAAAGGCCAGCTAGAGCATCGTGCGCTTAATATGCGTCCCCGCGGAGGCGGGGACCTCATGCCTGCGGACGAAACGCCTCGGTAAACCTCATGAGGTCCCCGCCTTCGCGGGGGAGCAGGTATGATTCAGAATTCACGCATCATACTCTAAAGCTTGAGCAGCTGCTTGCCCTTGTTGGCGCCCACAAACAGGCGCTGCAGGGTGGTGGGCGCGTTTTCGAAGCCGTGCTGGATATCTTCCTGATAGGTCAACCGTCCATCCTTGACCCACTTGACCAGCCGCTTGCGGATGTCTGGAAATTCACTGGCCCAGTCAATCACGATAAAGCCCTGCATCCGTGCCCGGCGGAACACCAGGTTGAAGTAATTTTCTGGCCCCGCCGGCAAGGTGCCGCTTTCATAGCGGCTGATCCCGCCACAAATGACCACGCGCGCTCCGGTTGCGATCCGGCCCAGCATCTCGTTGAGGATCTTGCCACCGACATTGTCGAAGATGACATTGATCCCATCGGGCGCCAGCTGCTTGAGCTGCTCGCGGATCGGCCCGGCCTTGTAATCAATCGCGTGATCATAGCCGGCTTCTTCGACCAGCCAGGCACATTTTTCGGGGCCGCCAGCGATCCCGATCACGGTGCATCCGGCGATCTTGGCCAGCTGGCCGACGATTGACCCCGTGGCCCCAGCCGCGCCGGA
>JANMKT010000093.1:0-11932 GCA_031372185.1 Novosphingobium sp. | reverse complement strand
AAAATGGTCCAGCGCGAGGCGGATAGGTGCGGGAATAGTTATTCTATTTCAAGCCTATCCAACGCTGCGATGGGCCATTTTGCCGCCTCGAAGGTGCGGTTAACAGGTCCTGACCCTAAGGCCAGGAACCTTGCTTTTGAGCAGCTTGGCCGATAGCAAGCTGACAGCAGCTCAGTTCAATCCCGGCCGAAACGCGTCGATCTGACACCTCACAGAAAGGCGTAAACGTGGTTAGTAAAAATGATCCAGCGATATGGAATGACGATGAGATAGTTCGCCTGGCGACGCTCAAGGCGTTTAATATTCTTGACACAAAGCCGGAACACTCATTCGACAAAATCACCAAGCTGGCCGCAGACTTGTTTGGAGTGCCTGTCGCATTAGTTACATTTGTAGACGATCACCGTCAGTGGTTCAAAGCAGCAATCGGCACGACTGCTAGCGAAGTACCACGCGACATCGCTTTTTGCACGCACACAATCATGAGCGGGCAACCGCTGGTCGTTCTTGATGCCGATGCCGATTCGCGGTTCAATAATAATCCGATGGTGACCGGCGCTCCAGGAATTCGGTTCAATGTCAGTGTTCCGCTGGTTGCGCCAAACGGCACAATCCCCGGAACCATCTGTATTGTAGATACTGTCGCGCGAAAAGATTTTACCGATCGTGAAATCGGTTTGCTGAAAGACCTGGCCGATGTCGTCATGGTGGAATTGTTGCTGAAGCAGGCATTGGGCGAAAAGGAGGCCGCGCTGGTCGATCGGGACCTTGCGCATTCCCTGCTCGATGGGGCGCTGGAGTTTAGCGAGGTAGCGATCTGGCGGCTTGATATCAGCACGGAAGCGGTCACTTGGCGGGGAGCGACAGAACAGGTGTGGAACTGCAGCGCCGCCTCATTAGCCACGTTGGATGCGGTTTTTGCCGCCATCCATCCTGAGGATCGCGCGCGGGTTTTTAGCGACCTGGAGGCCGGTCGAACTACGTCGTTGGATTATCGATCGGAATTCCGCATCGTTTTGGCCGATGGCACCGAACGCTGGCTGGTCGGACGCGGCAACTTTGAAACCGGGCCGGAAGGCGATTTTATGACCGGCGTCAATTACGATATCACCCCGCGCAAGCAGCAGGAACGCTACAAAGAGTTGCTGCTGCAAGAGGTCGGCCACCGCATGCGCAACCTGTTTGCCAGCATCAATGCGATCGTTTTGTTGACCCGCAAGTCAGCGACATCGATCGCCGATTATGTGCAGCGGCTGAGCGAGCGGATGGCCGCACTGAACCGCGCCCAGAACGTCCTGTTTGCGGCCGATGTCGTAAGCTGTTCGCTTGCTAATCTGCTGGACGATATCCAATGTGTTTATCCGCAGATCAGCTGGTCCGGCGATGACGTCGATTTGCCCGAAAGCGCGGTCGTGGCGCTTTCACTGATCTTCAACGAGCTCTCGACCAACGCGGTGAAGTATGGTGCGCTGGCAGCGGACGGGGGAACCGTCTCGATCACGTCCACCATCCGAAGCGCGGCGGACGGCGCGAGCGCGGTTGAACTGGTCTGGAAGGAAGCTGGAGGAGACGCCGTGATCGCGCAGCCAGTCTGGACCGGCTTTGGCACGCAGCTGATCGAGTTGAGCATCCAGGAGACGTTGAAAGGGACAATCGCGCGCGAATGGGCACAAGGCGGCCTGACCTGCGTCCTGCGGTTCAGCTGCGCCGCGCTTGCCGGCAGCGCGGCTTAGACCATGATGCGATAAAACTGAACCGCATCATGGTCTATAATTCTTTGTTGTCGCGTGATTTATTATGAAAAACCGGTTCTCGCTTTTTCGCATCACGCTCTAAATCATCTGTCAACCTGTTTCAGCAGACTTACCCCGCCGGCAGCAATCGCCGCTCGGTGGCAATCCGGGTCATCGCCTTTTGCAGCTTTTCAAACGCGCGCACTTCGATCTGGCGGACCCGCTCGCGGCTGACGCTGTAGTGCTGGCTGAGCTCCTCCAGCGTCTGCGGATCTTCGATCAGGCGGCGCTGGGTGAGGATATGGCGTTCGCGCTCGTTCAGGCTTTGCATCGCCTCGCCCAGCATGGTGTGGCGCATGGTGGTTTCCTGGGCATCGGCAACGGTCTGGTCCTGCAGCGGACCGCCATCCACCAGCATATCCTGCCACTGGCCTTCGCCGTCCTCGTTGAACGAGATGTTGAGGCTGGCATCGCCGCCCATCATCATCCGGCGGTTCATGTTGACCACCTCCGTCTCGGATACGCCGAGCTTGGTGGCGATGGTTTTGACATCATCGGGATGGAGATCGGAATCCTCATAGGCATCGAGGTTTTTCTTCATCCGCCGTAGATTGAAGAACAGCTTCTTCTGCGCCGCGGTGGTGCCCATCTTGACCAGCGACCAGCTGCGCAGGATAAACTCCTGCATCGAGGCCTTGATCCACCACATCGCATAGGTGGCGAGACGGAAGCCGCGGTCGGGCTCAAACTTCTTCACGCCCTGCATCAGGCCGATATTGCCTTCGGAAATCAGCTCGGACACCGGCAAGCCATAGCCGCGATAGCCCATGGCGATCTTGGCCACGAGCCGCAGATGGCTGGTAACCAACTGCGCGGCAGCTTCGGGATCCTGATGTTCGGCATAGCGCTTGGCGAGCATATATTCCTGCTCGGCGGTGAGCATCGGGTATTTCTTGATCTCGGTCAGATAGCGATTGAGTCCGTCCTCACCCCCCAAAGTGGGGGCAAGGCTCCTTTGCGGAGATCCGGTTCGCGCGGTTTTCGGCACTAGACTTACCCGTCCTTTCGTCGTCGGCTGAGCATTGTGGACCCTCTATAGGCGTCCCAAAGCGCTCAGCCACATATGGATTACTAATAACACCGATAGTTCAGCTTTGATCCGTCAATTCGACCAACAGGTCCTTGAAATCGGCAGGCAGCGCAGATTCAAACCGAAGCTGCTCCCCTGTCACCGGATGGACGAAGCCCAGCACGGCTGCATGCAAGGCCTGGCGGGCGAATTGCAGCCGGGCCAGAAGCGGCCGAAGCCGTGCCGGGGAGCGTCCATAAACCGGATCCCCCAATAGCGGATGACCAATTGACGCCATATGAACGCGGACCTGGTGGGTTCTCCCGGTCTCAAGCCGGCATTCGACCAGCGCAGAGCCATCGAGCCGCTCAACCAGCTTGTAATGGGTTACCGCAGGTTTGCCCCGGCCGCTTTCCCCTTTGGCTTCGACCAGCGCCATCTTCTTGCGATCATGGCGCGAGCGGCCGATCGCCCCGGAGACCGTCCCGGCAACCGGCATCGGATGGCCCGCGACGATGGCGAGATAGGCCCGTTCGATCGAATGATCGGCGAATTGCTTGGCCAGGCCCTCATGCGCCGCATCGCTTTTGGCGACGATCAGCAGCCCGGAGGTGTCCTTGTCGATCCGGTGGACGATGCCCGGGCGGGCGACCCCGCCAATCCCGGACAATTGGCCCGATTGCGGATTTTTGGCACAATGATGCAGCAGCGCATTGACCAGCGTGCCATCCAGATTGCCGGCCGCAGGATGGACGACCAGCCCGGCCGGCTTGTCGACGATGATCAGATGCGCGTCCTCGAACACGATGGTCAGCGGGATATCCTGCGGCGCGGCCTGCGCCGTCGTTGCTTCGGGGATCGAAATCGAAAAGCGGGTGCCTTCGGCCGGTTTTGCCGTGGGCTGAAGCGCGGGCTGGCCGCCCAGCGTGATCCGTCCTTCGGCCATCAGCGCCTTGACCCGCTCACGCGAGAGGCCGCTCGCCTCGGCCAGCGCCTTGTCGAGCCGCTGGCCGCTGACTGCGACAATGCCTTCAATGATGCGTTCCCCTGCTCCCATGCTATGCAAATGGGCATGGACCTGATTGTAACAAGTGGCGCGATGGCAACACTGCTGCACGAAGCGGCAAACGCGGCTCCGCAGGAATGCTGCGGGTTGCTGCTGGGCCGCCGGGATGAAGCGCGGCAATCGATCGCGCAAGCCCAGCCTGCCGCCAATGTCGCAGCCGACCCGCACTGTCAGTTCGAAATTGATCCCGCCGCATTGATCGGCGCACACCGCGCCGCGCGGGCGGGCGGGCTGGCTATATTGGGCTATTACCACTCGCATCCCGCAGGAGAGCCGCAGCCATCGGCCACCGATCAGGCGCAGGCCAGCGGGGACGGACGAATCTGGGCAATCATCGGACTGGCGGGCGAGGTTACATTCTGGCGCGATCTCCCGGATGGATTCGAGGCGCTTCCCTCACGAGTCGCACAAGGCTAAGGAAGGGTAAATCCTCCCCGGACTGGGAAAGATGACGCCACAATTACCGGAAACCTTATAAAAATGACTCAATCCTCGCTCGATACTTCCGGCCTGGAAATGGCCAGCCTGCTCTGCTCGCGGTTGTGCCATGATCTGCTCAGCCCGGTTGGCGCGCTGTCCAATGGGCTGGAACTGCTCACCGATGAAAAAGACCCGGAGATGCGCAAGCGCTGCTTCGAATTGCTTGAGCAGAGCGCCAGGATTTCGGCCGACAAGCTCAAGTTCTTTCGCCTCGCGTTTGGCGCTGCTGGCGGCTTTGGCGAGCTGGTGCCGGTCGATGAACCGCGCAGCCTGGTCGATGCGCTGATCGGCAACAACGGGCGGATCACCGCCAATTGGACGCTGGGCGCACCAGCATTGCCCAAGACTGCGGTCAAGGTGCTGCTCAACCTCTCGCTGATCGCAATCGAAGCGCTGGTCCGTGGCGGCACACTGGATATCGGGGCGGAGCTGCGCGCCGATAACTCTGGGGGGGCGAGTGAGATCGTGATCCGCGCTGCCGGGCCCAGGATCGCGTTCGATCCGGTGATCGGCCGGGCGCTGGATGGATCGCTGGCAGCCGGTGAGCTGTCCAGCCGGACTGCACCCGCGTTCATGCTGTATCAGCTTGCTGCCAGTGCCGGCGGCGCAGTGCAATTTGCCCTCACCGATGATGCGCTGGTGATGGGCGCAGTGCTGCCGGTGGTTTTGGCAACCGGCTGATGAGCGAGTTGATCCACCACGAAACGCCCTCGCCCAACTGGAATGAGCGGGCGCTGCCGATCTCGATGGTGGTGCTGCATTACACCGGGATGCGCACCGGGATCGAGGCGCTGGAGCGGATGTGTGATACCAGGGCCCAGGTATCGGCGCATTATCTGATCGACGAGGACGGCAGTGTTCACCGGCTGGTTCCCGAGGAGAAACGTGCCTGGCACGCCGGGCAGTCATACTGGCGCGGGATTAGCGATGTGAATTCTGCCAGTATCGGGATTGAACTGGTCAATCCCGGCCATGAATGGGGCTATCGCCGGTTCCCTGAGGCGCAGATGGAAGCGCTGCTGCCGCTGCTCCATGTTATCGTCAAGCGCTACAAGATGCCGTTTGCCAACATCGTCGGCCATTCGGACATCGCCCCGGCGCGCAAGCACGACCCGGGCGAGCTGTTCGATTGGGAACTGCTGGCTGCGCACAAGCTGGCGCTCCCTCGGCCCAAGCTCCGTATCCCCTCACCCTATCAGAATGACGGCGCGTTTTATCTCGCGCTCGAACGGTTCGGTTATGACATCGCCGATGGCCACGCTGCCGTCCGGGCCTTTCAGCGGCGCTGGCGCCCGGCCGGGATCGACGGGGTGATCGATGGCGAATGCGCGGCCATGCTGTTTGCTTTATTGCTCGATCGGGATGGCGGGAAGGCCAGATAGTCCGCGCTTGCGACGCAGCAGTTCAACGTCCGGGCTCCACGAACAAGGATGGCAGTTACGCCCGCCGGACGCGTGGCTTACTTTGCAGCACCGAGCCCGCACTGCCCCTGTTCCATGGGAATCTGCTTGGTGATGCGGGTAGCATTCTCGGCGTAAGCCTCCGTCACGGAGCCGTGGTTCACCGTCTTGCCGCGCAGTGTGCTGACGCCATCGCACAGGTGGAAGACGTGCGGGGTCGTAGCCTTCTTGGCACCGTTCTCCGGCGCGATCCAATAGACCACATCCTGCCCGGCCGGATTTGCATCAGTCTTGGTCGCATCGGCCACGGCGGCCGAATCGCGAGCGATGTCCTGCGCCTGTGCGGCGACTTCGGGCGAGCAAGCGGTGGTCGCCTCCTTGGCTTTGATCTGGGCTGCGCACTGGTTCATGTCCTGCGTGTACTGCTCGGTCGATGGCGGTTTGAAGTCGATCCCGACCACAGTTGCGAGCAGCGCCAGAACCACCCCCACACCGCCAGCAATCTTCTTGTTCCTGGGATCCATGTCCTTGTCGAGGAAGATCAGGGCAAGCAAAGGCAAGAACGCGATGACGGTGATGATCGCGCCGAGCTGGTTCTGGACGAAGAACCGGAACCCATCGGCGCGGCTGGCCGGATCGTGGGTGTTGGCCTTCTTCCACATCAGGCTACCGGCAATCGCGAATACGGCGATTCCAACCAGAATGCCGATCAGCAGCGCCAAATTGCCCTGATCGAACTTGTGCTGCTTGAGCAGGACGATCCCGGCGATCTCGGTGCCGATCGCAACGGTCCACGCCAGTGCGGCATAAATCCGCAGGCGCTTGGCTGAACCTTTCTGGTCCTGCGTCGCTGCCCAGGCTTTGGTGACATCGGCCTCTGCGGATGGTTTCTCGTCAGGCATATTCAAATTTCCCCACAGACTACTTAATTTTCTACAGCAGGTGAGTGAACACGTCCATCCCCGATGAAAAACCGATTCTACTGATGATGGCTGTGCCTTGCAACCCGGCAGGCCATGCCCTATTGCGCCTATCGTCAGGGGGCCGGGCAGCCGCGTCGTTAGCAATAACGCCGAGGAAAGTCCGGGCTCCACGAAACAAGGGTGGCGGGTAACGCCCGCCGGACGAGTGAGCTTGCTCGCGAAGTCCAGGGAAAGTGCCACAGAGAGCAGACCGCCCTGATGCAAATCAGGGTAAGGGTGAAAGGGTGCGGTAAGAGCGCACCGCGCAGGCGGTAACGCAGGCGGCATGGTAAACCCCACCCGGAGCAAGACCGAATAGGGGCGGCGCGCCGGTTCGCAAGGATCGGCAGATGTGTTTCGCATCGACCGCCCGGGTTGGTTGCTTGAGCGATGCAGCAATGCACCGCCTAGAGGAATGGCTGCCGTCGCGTGCCGCGTCTTAGGATACGGGCCGCGATACAGAACCCGGCTTACAGGCCCCCTGGCAATTTTCGTACCAATAGCTGTAAAAGGGCAAAATGCGCACCAGACTGAGCATTTGCGTCAGGAAAGCGCGCTACGCGAGCCAGCAGCACGCGTTTGAGGCTGCCGCCCTCGCCGATTTCCCGCTGCGACCCTATCGCTGCGATCGCTGCCGGCAGTTTCACCTGACCAGCCGGACCAAGGGCAAATGGATGCCGCTGGGCTTGGATTGAGGGCGAAGTATTAGGGATTCTTCGGGTATTGCAGGGCACCCCCGTTTCGACCGGCGAGTTGACCGGCCCAAACTCAAAGGATCAAAGTGTCCCAAGACCGTTTTGAGATCGAATGCGATCGCCTGTCCCAAGCGTCCGATGGCGCGCAGTATGAGCGTCTGCGCTGGGAGCGGAATGAGGGTCCGATGCTGGCGCGATTTGTCGCGCTGGTGCATGCGGCGTTCGAGCAGCGCAGCGAATTCGAATTGGCCGAGGAAGGCTCAACCACAGCGGTCAAACGCTTCATCCTCAAAATCCACAGCAATCGCGTGGTGGCGATTGCGCTGTGGCTCAAGGACGGGTCGGCCAATATCCAGGCAGAACAGATCGAGCGGAGCCCCTACCGAGTGGCGGACGCAACTGCACTCTCAGTTGATTTTCAACTGGTCGATCAGCAGTGGATGGCCAGCGCCATGCAGGAACTGTTCAGTCGGGTGCATAATTAGATAGCAAAAACATATATTTAACTATATATTCTGTGGTCCGTGAACCCGCTGGCTCCCCCAAGCCAGGATGACGCGCTGCGCAGGTGTTTCATCAACTAAACCCGCCCGATGCTCGAATAAGCGAAGCCCTTGGCGCGGACCTCGGCCGGGTCGTAGACATTGCGCAGATCGACCAGCACCGGCGCTTTGGCGAGCTTTTTGACTTTGGCGAGATCAAGCGCGCGGAAGGCATCCCATTCGGTCACCAGCGCAATCGCGTCGGCGCCTTCGACCGCAGCATAGGCAGACGGCATCATCGTGACCTTGGGCATCAGCGGTGCGGCAAGCTCCATGCCTTCGGGATCATAGGCGACCACCTCAACCCCGATGTCGATCAGCGCCTGGGCGATGGCGAGGCTGGGTGCGTCGCGCATATCATCGGTATTGGGCTTGAAGGTCAGGCCGAGCAGGGCGACCTTTTTGCCGCGTGCTTCGTCCATCCCGCCCAGTGCTTCGACCACCTTGCGGCCCATCGCACGCTTGCGGGTATCATTGGCTTTGACCACCGCTTCGACGATTCGGGTCGGGCTGTCATAATCCTCGGCGGTCTTGAGCAGCGCCAGCGTATCCTTGGGAAAGCAGCTGCCACCATAGCCTGGACCGGCGTGGAGGAACTTGGCGCCGATCCGCCCATCAAGCCCGATTCCGCGGCTGACATCCTGAATATCCGCACCGGTTTTTTCGCACAGATCGGCCATCTCGTTGATGAAGGTGATCTTGGTCGCAAGGAACGCATTGGCGGCATATTTGATCAGCTCGGCACTGCGCCGACTGGTGAACAGGAGCGGTGCCTGATTGAGGAACAGCGGACGATAGACCTCGCGCATGACGGCGCGGGCCCATTCATCATCGCTGCCGATCACGATCCGGTCAGGCCGCTTGAAATCGCTGATCGCCGCGCCTTCGCGCAGAAATTCAGGGTTGGAGGCAACCGCGAACTGCTCGGCGAGGCCAGCATCGGACAGGATCCGCTCAACCTCATCGCCGGTCCCCACTGGAACCGTCGATTTGGTGACGATCACCGCCGGGTTCTTCAGGTTCTGGCCAATTTCCTCGGCGACCGCATAAACATACGAGAGATCGGCATGGCCATCACCCCGGCGCGATGGGGTGCCGACTGCGATGAAGATCGCGCCAGCCCCGGCAATGCCCTTGGCCAGATCGGTGGTGAAGCTCAGCCGGCCCGAGCTGGCGTTGGCCCCGACCAGTTCGGCCAGGCCCGGCTCAAAGATCGGCATAACGCCTGCGTTCAGCTGCTCAATCTTGGCCGGATCCTTGTCAATGCAGACCACATCATGGCCGAAATCAGCAAAGCAAGCCCCGGACACGAGGCCCACGTAACCTGAACCGACCATTGCAATCTTCATGAGATACTCCTTTGCCCCGCGCGGATCGCGCCTTCATTGTCGCTCGCCTCAATCAGCCAGCGGGTTGTTCCTTCAAGCCCCAGCGCCGTCAGCCTGCCCGAAGCATAAGCTCCGGTATCGATCCCGATCCGGTTATGGCGGATTTCTGCTCGCGCGGAAATAGTATGACCATGAACCACCACTGGCCCAAAACTCTCGGCAGAATCAAGGAACGGCTGACGAATCCAGCGCAGGTCTTGCAGCAACTGGTCTTCCAGCGCGACCCCCGGTCGGATCCCGGCATGGACGAACAGATAATCGCCAATTGTGACATGATCTTCGAAGCTTTGCAGGAAGCCGACGTCTTCGGCAGGCACGGCAGCGCGCATCAGCTCCTGCGTTTCAGCCAGGTCGGCGCGGGAATAGGTTTCCAGGTCAATCGGGTAGCTCAGCAGTGTCTCGCGCCCGCCATAGCGCAGCAGGTGCCGCAGCACTTCGATCTTGTCGAAACTGTCGAGGAAGACTTCCTCGTGATTGCCGGTCAAAAGCCGGACCCGGCGCCGGGTCTGCCACCCGCGGGCAAACGCGATAACGCCGGCACTGTCCGGGCCGCGATCGACCAGATCGCCCAGCAAGATCACGGTCGTATCAGCTGGACCACGCGCTGCATCGTCAGCATCGATTGCTGCGATCAATGCCGCGAACAGATCGCTTCGGCCATGGATGTCACCGATCGCATAGACCCGCTCACCGCTTGGAATGGCGGGGCTCGGGCCGGAACGACGCGCGCGGAAGAGCTTACGGATCAATGACATCATGGCAGATGCGAGCTTGTATAGCCGCGCCCCTGACTGATCACAAGGCGCGGGAGGCGCGCGAGGCAGGCCGTTGCTCTGAGGACACAGTTGGAACTGCATCCGCAATCGACAGTCAGTTTGCCCCTTGTGCAGTGCAGCATTTGTGTGCACCTTTATCTTCGCACAGACTGAATGCTTCCGAAATGAGCGGCAGCAGCCTTTGCTCAGGTGGGACGAAGCGCCAGTCACTTAAGGAAAAATGACATGCTCACGTCCATCCGCGGCCTCTTTGCCGCTTCTGTTTTTCTGGGCTACGGATTGGCCGCTGCTCCCGCATTTGCCGATGAAGAAACTGCTCCGCCCAGTGAATTCACTGTTACCGGAAATGTGGTGCTGGTCACCGATTACCGTTTCCGCGGCCTGTCACAATCAAGCGGCGATCCGGCGATCCAGGGTTCGATCAACCTCAACCATTCCAGCGGGTTCTACGTCGGTGTGTGGTCGTCCTCGATCGATTTTTCGAATACTTTTCCCGCTCTCGATCCGATCTACGGCAGCCAGGAGGTTGATCTCTACGGCGGCTGGACTGGCCCCGTCGGCGGACTGACCGCAGATGTCGGCCTGATCTATTACGCCTATCCCAGCGGCCATGTCGGCAAGGCCGAATTTTTTGAACCCTATGCCTCGCTCTCGAAGACGCTTGGTCCGGTCACTGCCAAGGTTGGTGCATCCTATGCGTGGAAGCAAGCCGCGCTGGACTTCAACGCCGATGGCAAAAACGATGACAATGTCTATGTCTATGGCGAGCTGAGCGGCGGGATCCCCGACACACCGATCGCGCTTTCGGCGCACCTTGGCTATACTGACGGGGCCTTGTCACCCAAGTTCGCCACCGGTGCGAGCGCGACCTACGACGGTGGTCTCGATTACTCGGTTGGCGCGACCTACAATATCACCAAGAACCTCTCGACCGGGGTCAGCTACGTCGGCGTCGAAGGCAATTCGATCGACGGCTATTCGAACGATGCAGTTGTCGGAACGCTGAAATTCGCTTTCTGACCTGATGTTCCCACCAAGGGGCCTGCAGGCCCGGTGCAGGAAACTGCGGCGGGCCTTTTGGTTCTGGCGCTGGCGGTGCTATGTGGCGGCCAGTCCATCTGGAGTATCCCGTGACCAAATTCCTCCACACCATGATCCGCGTGACCGATCCCGATGCGACGATCGCCTTTTTCCGCCTGATCGGACTGGATGAGGTCCGCCGCTTCTCCAGCGAGCAGGGGCGGTTCACCCTGATTTTCCTCGCCGCGCCGGGGCAAGAGAATATCGCCGAGATCGAACTGACTCACAATTGGGATCCGGAGGGATATTCCGGCGGGCGCAATTTCGGGCATCTCGCCTATCGGGTGGAGAATATCTATGCAACCTGCCAGCGGCTGATGGAGGCTGGCGTGATAATCAATCGCCCGCCGCGCGATGGCCACATGGCTTTTGTCCGCACGCCCGACGGGGTCTCGATCGAACTGCTGCAGGATGGCAATCTGCCAGCGCAAGAGCCGTGGGCCAGCATGGCCAATACCGGCGTCTGGTAAGGCCTATCCGGCGTTTCTGGTGGGCGCGAGTCGCAGGATTGCAAAGCCCAGCAGCGCTGAAAGCAGCGAGCCGAGCAGCACGCCCAGCTTGGCCTGCTCAACCAGCAGCGGATGCGATGGGAAAGCCAATGCGCCGATAAACAGGCTCATGGTAAAGCCGATCCCGCACAGCACCGCCATGCCCCACAGCTGAACCCAGCTTGCCCCTGCGGGCCGGGGGGCAATCCCGAACCGCGCCGTCAGAGCGATAGAACCCAGGATTCCGAATTGT